>JAAZOP010000257.1 GCA_012797735.1 Myxococcales bacterium | reverse complement strand
GCGCCGCGTCTTCCACCGCCTCCGGTGCGGCGTTCGCCGCGGCGCCGGGGGCGCGCGTCGGCTCCTCCGCCGCGTCGGCGGCCGGGGCGGGTGCGGCGGCCGGCGGCGTGTCGCTCGGCCCGAGGTCCACGAGCGGTTGCGGCAGCCGTTCGGATTCGGGTGGCTCGTTCGCCGGCGCCGGCGGCCGGGCCAGGTAGAGCCAGACGAACACGCCGAGCACCGCCGTCCAGAATGCGGCGACCCCCCCGCGCACCCATGGCCGGTCGAGGCGCTTGTTCCGCTGGAGCAGGAACAGGATCCCGCACAGCGAGTGGACGAAGACCACCGGCACGAACGCCAGTGGCAGCCACTGCACGTGCCAGGCGCGCGCCGTGGCGGGCGCGATCCACCCTTGCGCCACGAACCACTTGGCGGTGAGGAAGCCGGTGAGCAGGGTCGCCGGGGTGAGGACCAGCAACAACCGGGCGGTGTGGCGCAGCAGCCGGATCGTTCGGTTCATCGGTGCTCCCGCGGCCGTGGTCGACCCGGCGTCAGGGCGCGGTGCGGCTCGCGAGGTACTCGATCAGATCCGTTCGTTCGGTGTCGGTCAGCACCACGCCCATCCCGACCATCCGGTCGATGATCTCCGTCCACTCGGCCCGGTCGGCCCGTTCGGCGTTGACCTTGTCCAACCCGTGGCAGCGCGTGCACCGATCCTGCAGCAACGCCTCGAGGTCGGCCGGATCGGGCCCGGCGGGCGGGGTGGGTTCGGCCGGCGGCGTGGGTTCGGCCGGCGGCGTGGGTTCGGCCGGCGGCGTGGGTTCGGCCGGCGGCGTGGGTTCGGCCGGCGGCGTCGGATCCTGCGCGGTCGGCTCGTCGGTCGGCGGCTGAGCCGGTCCACATCCCAGCAAGAGCGCGACCGCGAGCAACGTGCATCCGAGGTACGTTCGCATGGTTCCTCCTCTCCTCCAAGTCTGCCGGGCCGGGCCCGGCGCCGGCGCCGCGGGGCGGAAGTCCAGGTCCGAACCTGGCCTCAGCCCGCGGCGGCCGCGCCCCGAAGGGCGCGGTTCGGTTGCGACGGCAGTCCCGGATTCATGGTCGGCCGTGCCAGTGGCTGCATTCGGGGAGCAGCCAGCAAGGCGTTCGGTGGGCCATTCGTCCGGTTCCTCCAGGGCCACTTCCCTCCCGGCCCAGGACAAGGGAGTTTACCGGCCCGGCCCCTCCAAGTCCAAGGCAAATGAGCTTGCGCCGTGCAGGGTCATCCGGTCAACCTTGCGGATCACGAACAGCGGCAGGGGTCTGGAACAGAGGGTCTGACGTTCGTTCCGGTCGCCGAGCGGAGCTTCGCCGCTCGAATCAGACGCCCTGTTGCGGCCGGCAAGGACCTGGTCCGCCCCGCTCAGGGGCTCGGGGTCTCGGGCGGCCGGTGGCCGCCGGCGCCCAACTCCTCGAGCAGCGCGTCGCCGTCGACCACCCGGTCGAGGTACCAGAGCGCGTAGCGGATATCGAGGAGGATGCTGCGCGACGTCGCCGGGTTGTACAGGTAGTCGCCCGACAGGTCCTCCCACACGCCGTCGAACAACAACCCGATCAACTCGCCCCGCTCGTTCAACGCCGGGGAACCGGAGTTGCCCCCGGTGGTATCGACGTCGCTGAGGAAGTTCACCGGCACCGTCCCCAGCCGCGGGTCGACCCAGCGACCGAAGTCGCCGCGCCGCACCGCGGACAGCACGGCGGGCGGCGAGGCGAACGGCTCCACGCCGGTCTCCTTCTGCAACAGACCCGCCACCGTCGTGAACGGCAGGTAGGCGGTCCCATCGCCCGGCAGGTAGGCCCGCACGCTCCCCACCGTCAGCCGCAGCGTGCCGTTGGCGTCCGGATACTGCGGCCGCCCGCGGAACTCGCCGAGCGCCGCGACGAGCGGCGCCCGCAGCTCCGCCAGCGCCAGGTCGAACCGCTTGGCCCGCTCGAGCCGCGCGTCGAGCTCCGGCAGCAACGCCAGCGCCAACCGGATCATCTCGTCCGACGAACCCTGCAATTCCTCCAGCGACCGGCCGAGCATTCCCAGCCGGGCCTGCGTCTCGCCCAGCGTCGTCCCGGCGTACAGCCGGGCCACGAACGCCTCGACGGCGGCGTCGGATCGGTCCTCGCCCAGCGCGGCCTCCAGCGGCGCGATGCGCTGCCCCTCCGGGAGCGCCAGCGCCCGCCGCACGAACGCCGCCAGGACCCGGCGGTCGCCTTCCAAATCGAGGCTCTTCTCGGCCGCCTCCATCTCGCGGCGGATCACCTCCTCGTCGCGGTCCTGGAACCCCGGCTCGCGCTCCAGGTCGGGCTTCGGACGCTCCTCGGCCCATTTGACGATCGTGTGGGCGAACCCCAGCACCTGGCTGGCGCGGACCAGGTAGCGCAGGAGGTAGTCGTGGTCGCGCAGCGCCCGCCGCTCCTCCAGCACGGCGGCGATCCCGTCGAGGCCGGCGAGGCGTCCGGCGCGCGCGGGATCCTCGGCCGCCCAGCCGCGGAACCGCGCCTCCTCCGCCAGCCGCGCCTCGAGCAGCCCGCTGCGGCGCAGGGCGGCGATCATCCCGATCGCGTGCGAGTGCGCGTTGTGGATCCCCTTGAGCGTCGGCGCGTTGAGCAGCCGGGCCTCCTCGGACCGCGCGCTCGCCGCCTCGAGCTCGGCGATCCACAGACCGAACAGCTCGAGCCGCAGGGGGAACAACCACTCCTGCGCCTCCTGCACCTCGGCCGCCGTCTGGTACCGCTCGGTCGCCCACGGATAGCCGAGCACCAGCACCGGGTCGCCCGGCGCGACGCCGTCGACCGCCACCGGCAACCAGTGCGCGGGGCGGTACGGGACGTTCTCGGGCGCGAACGGCGCCGGATTCCCGTCCGGGGCGACGTAGGCCCGCAGGAACGACCAGTCGCCGGTGTGGCGCGGCCAGTGCCAGTTGTCGACCTCGCCGCCGTACTCCCCGACGCCCAGCGGCGGATTGGCGACCAGGCGGACGTCGGTCAGCTCGAGCGTCTCGAACAGGACGAAACGACGCACGCCGGCCGGTGTCCCTTCCGGCAGCGGGCCGTACGGCACGCCGTCGTTGAACCGCGCCACGCGGCAGCGCCGCCCGGCGGCCTCCTCGCAGGCCGCGACGAGCGCCGCCTCGCGCTGCTCGACGGCACGCACGCGCTCCAGCGGGTCTTCCGGCAGGTCCGCCGAGACCTCCGCCGTCACGTCGCGGAAGCCGAGCAGCACCTTGATCGTCGTCCCGTGGCCGTCGAGCTCGTCCTCCCGCCGCTGCGCCACGAACCCGTCATCGACCAGGTTCCGCTCGGGCGTCGAGTTGCGGGAGATGATGTCGAAGGCGCAGTGGTGGTTGGTGGCCAGCAGCCCTTCGGGCGAGACGAACGAGGCGGTGCAACCCTCGAGGTCCACGACCGCCTGGGCCGGGCCGCCGTCCTCGGCCCACAGGCGCGCCAGCGGGAGGGGACGGCCTTCGGCGGCCAGGGTCGCTTCGATGACGTCGAGCCGGCCGACCGGCCACATCCCCTCGCCGCTGCCGACGAGTCCGCCGGCCACCTGGACCAGGCCGCCCGCCGCCTCCGGGGTCGTCGCGGGCGCGGCGGGGCAGGGCGTTCGCGGGCAGGCGGACAGGAGGAGCGGGAGGGCGAGGGCGGCGGCGAGCTTCGCGGGTCGTCGAGTCCGGGGCATGGGAAGCCTCCTTTCGCGCGGCATCTTCTTCCAGTCGCCGGTGGTCCGCAACCCGGATCCGCCCCTCGTCCAGGGTGTCGCCGAAGTCCGCATCGCCGGCCGGCGCGAGGCTTCCGGCTCCAGACTGCAGGCTCCAGGAGCGACAGGGCGATCGTGATTCCGCCGGCCTGCAGCCTCGAGCCCGGCGCCTGCAGGCCGTCAGGCATGGGCGGCGGCGACTTTGGCGAGGCCCTGGCCCCTCGTCCCCGTCGGCACGGCCGGGGGGCGATGCGGTCGTGGTCGCGGCCGCCGCCGTCGGGCGGAGGGCGGCGGACCCGCGGCGATTGCAGCGTCCTCGGCGTCGTGGTAACCGTCGCGGCCGATGCGCAGGCTCTTCGCGGGCGTCGGCCTCGTCACCTGCTCCACGCTGCTGCTGGAGGTCGTGCTGACCCGGATCTTCTCGTACACGTTGTACTACCACTTCGCCTTCCTGGTGATTTCGCTGGCGCTGTTCGGCCTGGGGGTTTCCGGCGTGGTGCTGTACGTCCGGTCGGAGCGCTACCCGCGGGAGCGGCTGGAGGAACTGCTGGCGCGGCACGCGACGCGCTTCGCGCTGTGGACGCTGGTGGCGCTGGTCTACGTCCTGTATCACGGGGTGACCGGCAAGTTCGACCTGTTCCACAAGCCGCAGTTCACGTCGCAGACGTTCTTCGAGCTGGCGATGCTGTACGGCGTGACGGCGGTGCCGATGTACTACGGCGGGATGGTCGTCTCGCTGGCGATCACGCACTTGCGGGAGCGGATCGGCGAGCTGTACTTCTTCGACCTCGCCGGGGCGGCGCTGGGCTGTGTCCTGGCCGGCCCGCTGCTGTACGGCCTGGGCGCCGAGAACGCCGTGCTGCTGGTCGCCGCCGTCGCCGCGTCCGCGGCCGTCGTCTTCCAGCCGCGCCCGGCGGGCCGGCTCCCCGTGCGGTCGGCGCTGCTGGCGCTGGCGCTGCTGGCGCTGGTCGGCCTCAACCTCCTCCGCCCGACGCTGCGCGTCGGCTCGTTCAAGGAGGTCGACGAGTCGTTCGTGACCTTCGCGCGGTGGAACTCCTTCAGTCGCGTCGTCGTCGAGGAGCGCCCGGAGAAGCGCCCGGCGATGTACATCGATGCGATGGCGAAGACGGAGATCCATCATGCGCGGGAGGTCGAGGAGGGCGGTCCGGGCGACGAGTACATGGGGGCCGCGGGACTGGTGTACGCGATCCGCCGCGACGGCGAGGCGCTGATCGTCGGTCCCGGCGGCGGTACCGACGTCGTCTCCGCACTGCGCGCCGGGCACCGCGTGACCGGGGTCGAGATCAATCCGATCATCGCCGACGAGGTGATGCGGGAGCGCTTCGCCGAGGCCTCCGGCGGCCTGTACCTGCGGCCCGACGTGCGGATCGAAGTGGCGGAGGGCCGCAGCTTCGTCCACCGGGACACCCGCTTCTACGACGTGATCCAGGCCACGATGGTCGACACCTGGGCCGCCACCGCCAGCGGCGCCTTCGCCCTCACCGAGAACTACCTGTACACGGTCGAGGCGTTCGAGGACTTCCTGCGGCGGCTGAAGCCGGACGGCATCGTCAGCTTCACGCGGTGGTGCATTCCGCCCGACATGGAGTGCATCCGCGTGATCACGCTGGCGCGCGAGGCGCTGCGCCGGGCGGGCGTGGCCGACGCCGGCGACCACGTCTTCGCCGCCTGGAAGAGCACGATCGGCACCGTCCTCGTCCGGCGCACGCCGTTCCCGCCGGAGGAGGTCGGGGCGCTGTTGGGCGCGACGGAGGAGCGCGGCCTGACGCCGATGTACTACCCCGGCCAGCCGCGCCGCGACACGATCGCCCGGCTGGTCCGCGACCCCGACCCCGCTCCGGTCGCCGACGCGTTCCCGGCCGACATCTCGCCCGTCTACGACGACCGGCCGTTCTTCTTCTACGGCGTCCGGCCGCGCGAGCTGCTCGCCGCGGCCCTCGATTTCGACTGGCTGATGATCAACAGCTTCTCGGTCGCGGTCCTGCTGGCGCTGTTCGCCATCGTCGGCCTGCTCGTGCTGGCGTTCATCGTCGTGCCGCTGGTCGTCCACCGGCGGGACGTGCTGCGCGAGCGGCCGATGTCGAAGCTGCGGGACCTGTCGTACTTCGTCTGCCTGGGCGTCGGTTTCATCGTCGTCGAGGTGGCGTTGCTCCAGCGCTTCGGCCTGTTCCTCGGCCACCCGAGCTACTCGCTGGTCGTCGTGCTCTGCTCCCTGCTGCTCGCCTCCGGCGCCGGCAGCATGCTCTCCGAGCGGTTCGCGGAGCGCCGCCGCCTGGTCGCCCTGGTCGTCGCCGCCTCGGCGGTCGCCGTCCTCGTCGCCGCCTACGCCTTCCTCCTGCCCTGGGCCTTCGACCGCTGGATCGGGCTCGCGCTGGCGCCCCGCATCGCCATCGCCGCGGCGCTCGTCGCGCTGCCCGGCCTGGGCATGGGGATGCTGCTGCCGTCGGGCGTGCGGCTGATCTCCGGGCGCCACCCCGAGCTGATCCCGTGGGGCTGGGGCCTCAACGGCGCCGCCTCGGTCTTCGGCTCCGTCGGCGCGATGATCGTCGCCATGAACCTCGGCTCCCGCGCCACGCTGCTCGCCGGCGCCGCCTGCTACCTCCTCGCCCTGCTCGCCGCCCTGCGCCGTCCCGCCGCGGCGCCGGCCGGTGCCGGAGGAGACGCGGAGGCGCGGGCCGCCGCGGAAGCCGTGCCCGCGCCGCCGCAGACGGAAACCCCGGCCGAGGATGCCGGTACGCCGGCCGGCGGGACGACGGCGGAACCGTCTGCCGAGCCGCCCTTGACGCCGCCTCCGCCGGACGCCAATCTTACGCCCGAGAAGAAGGGAGACCCGTCGCCATGACCAGACTCCTGGCTGCCCTCGCCGCGTGCGGCTGCCTGTCCCTCGGCGGATGCGACCTCGCCTTCCAGGAGTGCGGCTCGGAAGGGCTGCACTGCGAGGGCGAGGAAAGCGTCTGCATCTGCTCGACCGGACGGTGCGCCGAGCCCGATCACCGCTGCGCCAGCGGACTGCACTACTTCGGCGGACGGTGCGTGCCGGTCTCCGAGGCGCCGAGCGCCGTCGCTTCGACCCCGGACAACCCGAACGCGTGCTACGCCGACGCCCGCACCGATGCCGACGCCCGCACCGACGCCGACGCCCGCGACGGGACGCTCGACCGCGTCGAAATCTACGACGGCGCCTACTGAGCCGCGCATCCGCCGCCGTTCGCCCGGCGGTCACGCACGCCCGCTTCGGGAACGGGCATCGCGGGGAGGCGTCGCGCGGCGGTCCCTCGAACGGGCCGCAGCCCTTTCCGGCGGCGGCGACACGGCCGGCCGGCGGTGCACCGCCGGCGCGGATCCTACGATCCGGCGGTGATGGTGAGTGCGTAGCGTTCGGTGCGGCCGAGGAGCGGGATGTTCGCGACCATGTCGACCGAACCCGCGGCGACCGCAGAGAAGATCGGTCCCTCGGCGGGCGGCTCGCTCCCGTCGCCGTAGGGCTCGACGGCGGACGTGTCGCCCTCGACGGTCCAGTGCACGTCGGCGCCGGCGAGCGGCACCGTCCGGTCGCCGGCCGGCGCCTCGAGCTGGATCAGGAACAGGCTGCCGGCCGGCAGCTCGGCCGGCAGCGGCTGCGGGTCGAGCACCGTCTGGTCGGGCAGGGCGACGAGAATCCGGGCTTCCACGGCGCCGGCGTCGGCCACCGGAACGACCTGCACGGGATGTTCGACGAGCAGCGCCCCGCCGCTCGGCTCGCGCCCCTCCACCCGCACCTCGCCGGGTTCGCCCGCGGCGAAGTACGCCACGCCGCCGGCGTCCCGCAGCGGCGTCAGCCCGGTCGCCGGGACGGCGGACCAGCGGAGGAACCCCCGGCCCAGCAACGGGCAGTCTTGCCCACACGCGCCGTAGACCTCCTCGACCTTGACGTACGCCGTGCCGCCGGCGAACACGGCGGGAACGCCGTAGAACTGCACCGAGGCGGCGGGTTCGGCGCGGAAATCCAGGCTGTCCCAGGTCGCGCCTCCCGAGCGCAGTTCGACGCGCGCCTCGCCGGCCCGGTGCGCTTCGAGCACCACCTGGTCGACGGTGGACCCGCGCGTCGCCTCGATCACCGCCGGCGCGCTCGACCCCGCTTCCAGATCGGAGGGCAGGGCGACCCCCGGCTGCGGCTCGAGGGTGAGGGTCTCGGTCGAGCCGACGGCGAGGGTGGTCGAGGAGCCGGCGGCGCAGCCGCCGCCGCTGAACCGGACCCGCCCCTCCCTGCCGAGCCGCGGGTCGACGGTGTCGTCCCCGATGTCCACGCACGCCTGGACGGCCAGGAAAACCAGGAACACGGAGCGCAGCTTGCCCAGCATGGGTCGCCTCCTCTCGCGGGAAGGGAATCGGTAGCACGCCGCGTGCCAGACGCAGATTCGCGGGGTTGGCGCCGGTCGGGCGTCCGCTTCCGTGGCGTCCGACCATCACCTGTGGTGCGTCCGGCACAGCGGTTCGCTGCGACGGGACCGCGAAGAGGACCTCCGTCAGCCGGAGTGGCGGCCGCCGCCGATCGCCCGGCGGCGCGCCGGGACCAGGACCTTCGCGCGCGACGCCGGCGGCGCAGGGGCCGCGGTTTCCCATCCCGTCCCCGCGTGCAGCCGTGCGCCCGCCAGGATCGCCTCGATCAGCCGGTCGTAGTCGTATCCCGCGCCCGCGGCGATCCTCGGGAGCAGGCTGGTCGGCGCCAGTCCGGGCAGCGGGTTCACCCCGAGGACGTACTCGTTGTCTCCCTCGGTGACCAGCAGGTCGACCCGCGCAGCGCCCGCGCATCCCAGCACGCGGTTCGCTTTCTCCGCCAGCGCCAGGACGCAGCGGCAGCGTGTCGGCGAGAGCCGGGGCGGAAGGTGGCCGTCGCTCCGGTCCAGCGCGTCCTTGGAGCGGCGGTCGCGGCGTTCTCCCGCCGGCGCGACTTCGATGGCGCCCAGTACGCGGCCGTCGAGCAGCCCGACGGAGATTTCCCGGCCCAGGATGCAGCGTTCGACGAGCACCTCGTCGTCGTGCCGCAGCGCCTCCCGCACCGCGACCGGCAGTTCCGGTGCGTCGTGCACGATCGAGACCCCGCCCGCGCCTTCCCGCCGCGGCTTGACCACGGCGGGAAAGCCGAACGAGCCGTGGAGCGTCGCGCACCGGGTCGCCTCCGCGGCGCCCAGAGCGTAGTAGGGCGGCGTGGGGATGTTGTGCAGCCGGAAGATCTCCTTGGCCTTGAGTCGGTCCGTCGCCAGGGCCGACGCGAGTACCCCGGAGCCGGTGTAGGGGATGCGGAGCAGCTCCAGCAATCCCTGGACGCAGCCGCCGACCCCGGGACGGCCGTGCGGGGTGAGGAACGCGACGTCGAGGCGCGCCTGGCGCAGGGTCCGATCGAGATCGCCATCGACCGGGATCCGCACCACGTCGTGCCCGAGCCGCTCGAGGGCCTCGGCGCAGGCCTCGCCGGTCGCCGGCGACAGAGCGGGCCCGGCCGAAAGCCCTCCCAGGAGCACCCCGACCCGCCTGCGGCCCATCGCCTGTCCTCCTCCCGTCCCCGACCGCGGTGACGGACCTCCGGCGGAGATCCGCGCGACGAATATCCCGCTTCGGCCTCCAGCGGGCAAATTCCCCGCGTGGAAGCGCGATCGCCGGACGGTTCGACGCCGGCGCGGCCGGAGCCGGGTCGAAGGAGGGGGCGGGTCGGCGGGTCGCGGTCGGGGGCGTCGTGGTGGTCCCGGGTGCGTCCCGCTGCTACTGGGGCAGTTGTTCGGCGGGGGGGGCTGCGGGCGGCGCCTCGGGCGCCTCGGGCGGTTCGTGCGCCTCCGGATGGTCGGGCACGTAGAGTTGGCCGCCGCGGTATTCCATCGAGGGCGGGACGTCGCCGAGGAACGATTCGGGGTCGGCCAGGACGAGCGCCTCGCGGAGCACCTCGTCCATGTGCTCGACCAGGACCAGCCGCAGCGACTGGAGGACGCGGCGCGGGACGTCCTTGAGGTCCTTGCGGCTCTCCTTCGGCATGATCACGGTGGTGATGTTGCCGCGGTGGGCCGCCAGGAGCTTCTCGCGCAGGCCGCCGACGGCGAGGACCCGGCCGCGGAGGGTGATCTCGCCGGTGAGCGCCACATCGCACTTGACGGGGATGCGGGTCAACGCGGAGACCAGCGCGGTGGCGATCGTGATCCCGGCGGAGGGGCCGTCCTTCGGCACGGCGCCCTCGGGGAAGTGCACGTGGACGTCGAGGTTCTTGTAGAAGTCCTCGGCGAGCCCGAGGTGCTTGGCGCGGGAGCGGACGTAGGACAGCGCGGCCTGGCCGGACTCCTGCATCACGTCGCCGAGCTTGCCGGTGAGGACGAGCTTGCCGGAGCCGGGCGCCGTCGCCACCTCGGCCGTCAGCAGGTCGCCGCCGGTGGCGGTCACCGCCAGACCGTTCACCAGTCCGACCTCGCTCCGCCGCTCGGCCTTCCCCACCTTGTACTTCGGGATACCCAGCAGCTTGGGGAGGTGCTTGGCCGCCACGCGGATCACCGCATCGGGGTCGGAGGGGAGGATGTCCTGCGCGCCGGGCTCGTGGTTGCGGCGGCGCACGACATCGATCGCGATCTTGCGGCACACCGAGGCGATTTCGCGTTCGAGCTGCCGGACGCCGGCCTCCTTGGTGTAGTGGTTGATGATCGCCCGGATGGCGCTCTCGGAGAACTCCACCTTCTCGTCGGCCAGCCCGCACGCTTCGCGCTGGCGGGGCACCAGGTACTGGACGGCGATGTTGAGCTTCTCGAACTCGGTGTAGGAGGGGATCTCGATGATCTCGAGCCGGTCCTGCAGCGGGACCGGGATGCCGGCGAGGGTGTTGGCCGTGGTGATGAACATGACGCTGGAGAGGTCGTAGTCCAGGTCGAGGTAGTGGTCGTTGAACATGAAGTTCTGCTCGGGGTCGAGCACCTCGAGCAGGGCGGAGGCGGGGTCGCCCCGCCAGTCGACGGTCATCTTGTCGACCTCGTCGAGGAGGAAGACGGGGTTGACGACGCCGACCTTCTTCATGTTGTGGATGATCTTGCCGGGCAGCGCGCCGATGTACGTGCGCCGGTGGCCGCGGATCTCCGCCTCGTCCCGCACGCCGCCCAGGCTCATCCGCACGAACTTGCGGCCGGTGGCGCGGGCGATCGACTTGGAAACCGAGGTCTTGCCGACGCCCGGAGGGCCGACGAAGCAGAGGATCGGTCCCTTGAGCTTGCCGACGAGGGTGTTGACGGCGAGGAACTCGAGGATCCGTTCCTTGACCTTCTTCAGGCCGTAGTGGTCCTCCTCGAGGATCGCCTGGGCGCGGCCAATGTCGCGGTTTTCCTCGGAGCGTTCGGCCCAGGGGATCGAGAGCACCCAATCGATGTAGTTGCGGACGACCGTCGCCTCGGCGCTCATCGGGCTCATCAGCTTGAGCTTGCGCAGCTCCTTTTCGACCCGTTCGCGCGCCTCGTCGCTGAGCGGCTTGTCCTTGATCTTCTGTTCGAGTTCCGCGATCTCGGCCTTGAACTCGTCCTGCTCCCCCAGTTCCTTCTGGATCGCCTGTTTCTGCTGGTTGAGGTAGTACTCCCGCTGGTCCTTCTCCATCTGCTTCTTGACGCGGGAGCGGATGCGCCGCTGGACCTGGAGGATGTCGATCTCCGTCTGCATCAGCTCGAAGACGCGTTCGAGCCGCACCCGGGGTTCGAAGGTCTCGAGGACGGCCTGGCGGTCGGTGAGCTTGACGGAGGAGAGGTGGACGACGATCGTGTCGGCGAGCTGGCTGGGGTCCTCGATCGTCTGGACGCTCATGATGAGGTCGGGGGGGATGCGGCGGTTGACCCGCACGTACTGCTCGAACGTCGCGCGGACCGTCCGCATCACCGCCTCGGTCTCGGTGTCGCGGGTCGCCGTCTCGGACAGCTCCTCGGCCTCGACGAGGAAGTACTTCTCGGAGGAGAGGTAGCGGCGGACGGCGGCGCGCGTCTTCCCCTCGACCAGCACCTTGACCGTGTCGTCGGGCAGGCGCAGGAGCTGGATGATCGTGGCCACGGTGCCGACGCCGTAGATGTCGGCGGGAGCGGGCTCGTTGGTCTTGGCCTTCTTCTGGGCCGCGAACAGGATCTGCTTGTCGCCGGCGAGCGCGGCCTGGAGGGCGGCGACGCTCTTCTCGCGGCCGACGAACAGCGGAGCCACCTGGTGCGGGAAGATCACGATGTCGCGCAGCGGCAGCAGCGGGATCTGCCGGATGCGCCCGCCGGTCCTGTTGTCCGGATCCGCCATCGGTCGCCTCAGCCGGCCCGGGCGGGCTCGGCGCTCTTCTTGTCGTAGACCACCATCGGCCGCTTGCCGGCCCGAATCACGTCCTCATCGACCAGCACCTCGCGGGCTCCCTCGAGCGACGGCACCTCGTACATCACGTCCAACATCGCCGCCTCGAAGACCGCGCGCAGGCCGCGGGCCCCCGTCTGGCGCCGCACCGCCTCGTCCGCGACCGCCTCGAGCGCCGCGGGAGTGAAGCGGAGCTGGACGCCGTCCATCTCGAGGAGCCGCTGGTACTGCTTGACCAGGCAGTTCTTGGGCCGGGTCAGGACATCGATCAACGCGGCCCGGTCCAGCTCGTGCAGCGAGGCGATCACGGGGAGGCGGCCGACGAACTCCGGGATCATGCCGAACTTCAGCAGGTCCTGCGGCTGGCACTCCTTGAGCACCGCGCCGACCTTCTTCTCCCGGCGCGACTCGACCCGCGCCCCGAACCCCAACGTCTTGTTCCCGATCCGCGCCTCGATGATGTTCTCCAGCCCCACGAACGCTCCGCCGCAGATGAACAGGATGTTCGTCGTATCGACCTGGATGAAGTCCTGCTGCGGGTGCTTGCGTCCGCCCTTCGGCGGACAGTTGGCCACCGTGCCCTCGAGGATCTTCAGCAGCGCCTGCTGCACCCCCTCGCCCGACACGTCGCGCGTGATCGAAGGGTTCTCTCCCTTGCGGGCGATCTTGTCGATCTCATCGATGTAGATGATGCCGCGCTGCGCCTTCTCCACGTCGTGGTTGGCGTTCTGCAGCAGCGCCACGACGAGGTTCTCCACGTCCTCGCCGACGTACCCCGCCTCGGTCAGCGTCGTGGCGTCGCCGATCGCGAACGGCACCTGCAGGAACTTGGCCAGCGTCTGCGCCAGGAGCGTCTTGCCGCAGCCGGTCGGGCCGAGAAGCAGGATGTTCGCCTTCTGGATGTCGATCTCCTTGGCGCCCTTGCCCTGGTCGATCCGCTTGTAGTGGTTGTACACGGCGACGGAGAGGACCTTCTTCGCCAGTTCCTGGCCGACGACGTACTGGTCGAGGAACGCCTTGATCTCCTGCGGCTTGGGGAGCGGCTTGCGCGCCGGCTGCGCCTCGGCCCCCCCGTCCTCGGCGATGATGTCGTTGCACAACGAGACGCACTCGTCGCAGATGTAGGCCGTCGGTCCCGCGATCAGCTTCTTCACCTCGCGCTGCGTCTTGCCGCAGAACGAGCACTGCAGGATCTGCGTCGTCCCGTTGCCTCGTCGCCGCTCCGCCACCGGGTCGCTCCTTCCCCCGTTCCCCCCGTCACCGCCGCGATTCTAACCCCGGGCTGCCCCCGCGGCAAGGAAAGGCCGGAGATTTCCGCCGCGGCCTCCCCCGGTCAGGACTTGCGGCTCTTCATCACCTCGTCGATGATCCCGTATTCCTTGGCGTCCGCGGCACCCATGAAGAAATCCCGCTCGGTGTCCTTCTGGATCCGCTCCGCCGGCTGCCCCGTGTGCCGCACCAGGATGTCGTTCAACGCCTGCCGCAGGTGCAGGATCTCCCGGGCGTGGATCTCGATGTCCGAAGCTTGTCCGGAGACCCCGCCCAGCGGCTGGTGAATCAGGATCCGCGCGTTCGGCAGCGCGTAGCGCTTCCCCTTCGCCCCCGCCGACAGCAGCACCGCCCCCATCGAGGCGGCGCGCCCCACGCAGATCGTCGCCACCGGCGCCCGGATGTACTGCATCGTGTCGTAGATCGCCAACCCCGCCGTCACCGAACCGCCCGGCGTGTTGATGTACAGGTTGATGTCCTTCTCCGGGTCCTCCGACTCGAGGAACAGGAACTGGGCGATGATGATGTTCGCCACGTCGTCATCGATCTCCGTCCCCAGGTAGACGATCCGGTCCTTGAGCAGTCGCGAGTAGATATCCCACGAACGCTCGCCCCGGTGCGTCGTCTCCACCACCTGCGGGAACGGGATCCGCGCCGCCACCACCCGCGTCGAGTCCGCCATGCTGCCCTTCCTCCGGGACCCCTCGAGGATCCGGGCGCAGCATACCAGACGCACGGACGACCGCAAGAAACCCGGGACCGACATCGGTTCCGACATCGATTCTCGCGTTGACACCCGAATTGCGCCCAGGTATAGACCGCGACAGTCATGCCGGTGACCGTCCATCAGATCGATCCCAACACCGTGCGGCTGGAGATCGAGATTCCCGCCGAGGCGCTCGAGGCGGCCTTCGAACGGGAGCTGCGACGGCAACGGGCGCAGCTCCGGGTCCGCGGCTTCCGGCCGGGCAAGGCGCCTCTCTCGCTGATCAAGGGCTACGTCGGCGACCAGGTGTTCGCCGAGGTCGCCGGCGAACTGATGGAGGAATCCCTGCTGCGCGCGGTGGAGGAGCACGAGGTCCACGCCGTCGGCGCCCCGAAGCTCGAACACGAGGCGCACAAGCCCGGCGAGCCGCTGCGCTTCTCGGCCACCTTCGAGGTCCACGAGCGGCCGCGGGAGATCGACCTCGCCGGACTGAAGGCGGTGCGCCGCGTCCTGCGCATCGAGGACACGGCGGTGGAGGAGCAGCTCGAACGGCTGCGCGAACTCCACGCCCGCACCGAGCCCGTCGAGCCGCCCCGCCCCGCCCGCCGGGGCGACCTCGTCCGGATCGATTACGAGCTGCGGTTCGACGACAAGCCGCAGGACGAGCCGATCCGCCGCGAGGGACTCGAACTCGAAGTCGGCGCCGGCTACGTCCTCGGCGAGATCGCCGCCGCGCTCGACGGCATGGCCGTCGGCGAACAGAAGACCGTCGCCATCGCCTTCCCCGCCGACCACCACATCGCCACCTACGCCGGACGCACCGCAACGGCCCAGGTCAAGGTCGTCGACCTCGCCCTGCGGCGCCTGCCCGCCCTGGACGACGAGTTCGCCCGCGAAGTCGGCGAGGCGGACCTCACCGCCCTGCGCGCCAAGGTCCGCGCCGAACTCGAGGCCGAAGCCCGGCGGCTCGCCGAACGGGATCTCGAGAACGACCTCCTGGACCAGGTCGTCGAACGGGCCAAGCCGTCCCTGCCGACGCAATGGCTCGAGGACCAGTTCCGGGAACGGCTCGCCGCCTTCCAACAAACCTTCGGCGCCGGCCGGGAACTCGGACCCGACGAACAGGCCCTGCTCCGGCAGGAAATCGAACGCCAGATCCGCCGCACCGTCGTCGTGGGCTGGCTCGCACGCCAGAAAAACCTGCGGGCCACCCCCGAGCAGGTCGAGAAACGGATGCAGCAGATCGCCGACGCGGTCGGCAAACCCCTCGCCGCCGTCAAGGCCGACTTCGTCCGGAAGGGCGGCGACCTCCTGGTGCTGGAACTGACCGAGGAGAACGTCCTCGCCGCGCTCAAGGCCGAGGCCGCGATCGAGGAACGGACGGCCGAGGTTCCGGCCGAGGCGTCGGAGCGCAAGGGCGTCGAGAAGGCCGAGAAGGCCGCGAAGGCCGAGAAGCCAGCCAAAGCCGAGAAGGTCGAGAAGGCCGCGAAGCCCGACCGGACCGAGCCGGTCGCGAAGACTGCGAAGTCCGAGAAGCCCCTGAAGAAGCCGTAGGCGCGCGAGCCGCCGGGCGCCTCGGCACGGCCATGCAGCACCTCCCGCGAACCGCGTCGGTCCCGCTGGCGCTCGCCGCCGTCGTTCCGGCGCTGGCAGCGGCTCCAGCCGGCGCCCAGCCGCGGATCGGCCCCGGACGGGAAGCGGAAGTGACGGCGCTGTTCGGCGCCGTCGGTTCCGGCGAGACGGCGGGGTGGACCGTCGGCGACATCGCGATCCGACCCGACCGGATCGATGCCGATCTGGGCCTCCCGGACGGTTCGACGGCCGTCGTCGAGTTGCGACATCCCGCGGCGGCGCCGGCCGGCGCCGGCCGGACCCCCTCGTTCGCCGTGGTCGTCCTCGCCGGCGATCCCGGCGTCGGCCCGGCGCTGGCCCGCGCCCTCGCCGCGCGCGACGACGGAGCGTTCTGGGAGCGCGTCGCCGCCGCCGGCACCTCGCATGCGTCCGGTCCCGGACTCGTCCGCCTGCTGTGGCCGGCCGGCCTCGCCGGACTCGCGCTGCTGCTCGTCATCCCGCTGCTCCGGCGCCGGCCGTGGCGCGATGCCGAGGCGTGGCGCGCCTTGCTCGAAATCGTCGCCCTCGCCGCCGCCGCCTTCCTGGTCCGGCGCGTGCTGTTTCCGGCCGGCCCCGGCAACCTGCGCTCGCACCTGCCCGACCCGTCGTCCGGCGCGGCGGAACTGTTCCCGTTCGGACCCGGCTACGGAGGCTGGATCCGGTTGTGGTTCGCCGCGGCCGGGGCGGACGACGGGACGGCCTTCCTCGCCGGGGCGCTGGCCGGAGCGTTGACCGTCGCCCCCGTCTACGTCCTCGGCTGGTTCGGCACCGGCCGGCGAGGCTGCGGCGTCGCGGCCGCGATCGCGCTGGCCGTGCTGCCGATCCACGCGCGCCTGTCGCCGACCGACGACCCGTTCGCGCTGGTCGGCCTGCTGGTCGCCGTGGCGCTGGCCTGCGTCGTCGCGGCCGAGCGGTACGCGTCGCGCGCCCTCCTGCTCGCCGGGTGGCTCGCCGCCGGCCTGGCCGCCACCACCCGACCCGAGGCGGCGCTCGCGCTCCCGCCGCTGGCCGTCCTCGTGTCGGTCCAGCCCGCCACGCGCCGCCTGCAGCGACAGCCGCTCGACCTGCTGCTCGCCGCCGCCGTGCTCGCTCCGGCGATCTGGGCGGTCGCCGTGGTCGCCTCGTCGGCCGCCGCGACGCTGTCCGCCGGCGGCGGCTGGCCGGACGCCCGG
>JAAZOP010000025.1 GCA_012797735.1 Myxococcales bacterium | reverse complement strand
GGGCGGCGGCGCCGAACGCTCGGCGCGGTCCCAGGGGCGCAACCAGGCGACCGCCACGGCGACCGCGGCGAGCGACACGAAGGCGGCGAACGCGCTCCAGGAGACGCCGCGGCCGCCGCGGTCGGGGACCGTACGGGGCCCGGCGGGGGGCAGCGGGCGCCGGCGCCCGTCGTTCTCGTAGACCTGGGTGGGCTCGTCCTCGACCAGACCGAGACGCGCGCGGACTCGCGGCGGCACGAACGGCGCGAGGTCGCGGATCATCTCGTCCGCGGTGCGATAGCGCTCGTCGCGCTCCCGGGCCAGGGCGCGCAGGATCGCGAGGTCCAGGCCGAGCGGCAGGGCGGGGTTGCGCTCGATCGGCCGCACCAGCCGGTCGGACAGGACGCGCATCGCCAGCCGCTGCGGGTCGGGATCCTCGAACGGCGCCCGCCCCGTCACGCACTCGTAGAGGATCGCGCCGGCGGCGTAGAGATCGGCGCGGGCATCGATCTCGAGGTCCCCGGCGATCTGCTCGGGGGCGAGGTACTTGGGCGTTCCGACCAGCCGGCCGTCGCGGAACGCGCGGCGGGCGATCTGGCCGGTGCGCACCAGTCCCGACTCGCTGAACCGCACCATCGCCGACCCGCCGAAATCGACGAGCCGCACGTCGGGCGGCGCGCCGGGTTCCTGGACGACCAGCACGTTGGACGGCTTGAGGTTGCGGTGGAGGACATCCTTGGCGTGCGCCGCGGACAGGGCCGACAGGACCCGAATCGCCACCTCGACGCTCCAGCCCACCGCCAGCCGGCTCCCCTCGCGCAGATAGGAAGAGAGCCCGGCGCCGCCGACGTGCTCCTCGACGAGGAACGGCGCGCCGTCGGCGGTCTCCCCGACGTCGTAGACCTCGGCGATCCCCGGATGCCCGGTCGCGGCCGCGGCCTGCGGGTCGTGCTGGAAGCGCGCGACCAGCTCCACGTCCCGCGACACCTCCAGATGCAGGACCTTCACCGCGTAGCGACGCTCGATCGCCAGATGGTGCGCCTCGTACACCGCCCCCAGGCCGCCCTCGCCGATCCGGCGGGCGAGGCGGTACTTCCCGTCGAGGACCTCGCCGGTGCGATCGAGGCTCCGGCCGTGGCTCGGCGCCGGCGCCTCGACCTCCGCCGGCTCCGGTTCGGTCCCCGGCGCCGCCTGCGCCGGCGCGTCCGGCTCCGCGAAGACGATGGCCGGAGCCTCCGGGGCCGCCGCCACGGCCGTGCGGTCGGCCCGGTTCATCCGCTCCAGCGCCGCCCGATGCCGCTCCGGCAGCTCGAGCCCGAACTGCACGCGCAGGCCGCGCGCGACGGCCACCGGCGTCGCGATCCGAAGCTCGACCGGACGCCCGCAGGCCTGCTCCAGGTCGGCCAGTTCGGCCGGCTCCAGGGTCCGGTCGGCCGCCACGACCAGCCGGTCGCCGCGCAGGCCGGCGGCGCAGATGCGGTAGCGCAGCGCCTGGGCCCGCGGCAGCGCGTCCGCCGCCGCCGCGGGGGCGGACTCGATCTCGTGGAGCGTGCTCGCCGGGAGCTGATGGAAGCCGCTCAGGAACCCCGCCAGCGTCGGCTCGTCCACCGCGCCCAGCTCGAGCAGGTTGAGTGCGAGGTCCCCGCCGTGGGCCTGCTGGCGCTGGACGGCGCGCGCGAGCACCTCCGGCGGCAGAAGCCCGCGCTCGGCCAGGAACGCACGGAACGACGTCACGACGCCCTCCGGCCGGATGATACCACAGGCGATCGGAGCGGGGGGAACCGGCGCGGCGCCCGCCGGCTACTCGGCGTCCGGCCCGTCGACGACGTCGTGGATCGGGATGCAGGCGCCGTAGTAGCAGCGCTGCCCGGCCAGGCACGGCTCGGGGCACTCGGACGGGTCGTCGGCGCACGCAACGGTTCCGCCGAACAGCAGCGTACCCAGAAGCAGGGCCAGGCGCAGTGCGACGAACATCTTCGACCCCCTCCTTCGCCCGCGTTCCGGGCTCACCCCTGGTGGCCCAGCCCCGCGTAACGCACCTGCGGCAGCGCGGGGACGGCGGTACCGCGCAACAGGCGCCACGAATCATACACCACGACGGGGGCGCGGGTTGCGGCGAGCCGGCGCGGGGTGAGGTCCCGGGCGTAGCGCGGATGGTCGTCCAGCAGCACGACGGCGTCGGCGCGGGCGAGACCGTCGGCCAGGCGGACCGGCTCGACCCCGAACGCGGCGACGGCCTCGGCGGACAACTCGTAGTCGTGACCGAGGATCTTCCCGACGCAGCCGTGCAACGCGTGCAGGAACGGAGCGGCGGGGCTGTCGGCCGGAACGACGGGCCCCCGGCGGCCCCGGCGCCCCAGGCCGCAGACCAGCACCCGGCAGCGCGCGGGATCCTTGCCGGCGCCGCGCAGGAGACGCAGCACGTCCGCCGCCGCGCGCAGCGGCATCGATTCGTTCAGCGCCCGCGCGGAAAACACCAGCGACTGCTCCAGGGGCCGCTCGCCGAGCGACTGGAGCAGCAGGTAGGGGTCCCGCGAAAAGCGGCCGCCGGCCACGTAGCCGGGAACCGCGACCGGCGGAAGAGCCCCGGCCGCCCCCCGCGACGAACCCGCGGTTCCCTCGTTCGCTCCGCCGATCACCTCCAGCGGGTCGAGGCCGTGGGTCCGGGCCAGCAACGCCACCTCGTTGCCGAAGGCGTACGACAGGTCGGTGCGGCAGGTGTCGATCAGCCGGATCATCTCGGCGGTTTCCGGGTTCGAGACCCGGACGATCCGCCTCGTCAGCCGGCGGAACAGCGCCGACGCCCGGTCGGCCGAAGCCTCGTCGATCGCGCCGACGAGTTGCGGCAGCGAACGCAGCTCCCGCAGCGTCGCACCCCGCGCGGTCCGGTCGGGACAAAACGCCAGCCCGGCCCGCGCGCGCGCCCGCCGGACCCGCTCCAGCACCAGCTTGCGCGACGTCCCGACCGGGACGGCGGAGCGGACGATCACCAGGCCGTCGGGCGGCAACCGGCGGACCAGTTCCTCGGCGACCTCCGTGATGCTCCGCAGGTCCGGCGTACGGGTCTCGGGGTTCACCGGGGTCGACACGCAAACCAGCACGATCCCCGGCAGCCGCCGGGGCCACTCGGTCGTCACCTCGAGCCGCCGGCCGATCGTCCGCCGCAGCGCCGCCTCCAGGCCCCGCTCGCCGGCGCGCCGCGCCCCGCGTTGCAGCAGGCGCACCACCTCCGGCCGCTTCTCGATCCCGAGCACCCGCAGGCCGCCGTCGGCGAAGGCGGCGGCGACCGCGAGCCCCACGCGACCCAGGCCGACGACGGCGACGTCGGCGGGGGAAGAGGCGGCGGCGGGGGACGACCGTGGCGCCATGGCGGGCCCCTCATATCCGAAAGGGGAGGGAGAGGGAAGAGAAGAAGCGTGCGGAGGAACAACCCGGGGGACGGCGGCGAGGCGCGGTCGCGAACCTGGCCTGATTCGTCTCTGAATTCGAAAGGATACAGCAAGCGCCGGCTACTCGATCAGCAGCACGGCCGCACCCCGCACCCGTCCGGCGCGGAGGTCGTCCAGCGCCCGCTGGGCCTCGGCCAGAGGGTACGGCTGGACCTCGGTGCGGATCCGGACGCGCGCCGCCGTCTCGAAGAACCGCACGCCGTCCTCCCGGGTGAGGTTGGCGACCGACCGCAAGACGCGTTCCCCCCAGAGCGCGGCGTACGGAAACGACGGGATGTCGCTCATGTGGATCCCGCCGCAGACGACCACGCCGCCCGGCCGCACGGCCGCCAGGGCGGCGGGGACGAGGGCGCCGACGGGGGCGAACAGGATGGCGGCGTCGAGCGGGACGGGCGGGGGTTCGTCCGACGGGCCGGCCCAGACGGCGCCGAGCGATCGGGCGAAGGCCCGGGCTGTCTCGTCGCCGCGGCGCACGAACGCGTAGACCTCGCGCCCCTCGGCCGCCGCCACCTGCGCCAGGATGTGCGCCGCGCCGCCGAAGCCGTAGAGCCCGAGGCGGCGGGCGCCGGCGGTCATGCGGTACGAGCGGAAGCCGATCAGGCCGGCGCAGAGCAGGGGGGCGGCCTGCGCGTCGTCGTACTCGTCGGGGATCGGGAAGACGTAGCGCGCGTCGGCGACCACCGCCTCGGCGTAGCCGCCGTCGAGCGTGTAGCCATGGAACGCGGCGTCGGGGCAGAGGTTCTCCATTCCCTCGCGGCAGAAGTCGCAGGTTCCGCAGGTGCGGCCGAGCCACGGGACGCCGACGCGGCGGCCGGGCCCGAGCGCGCCGGCGCCCTCCCCTGCCGCATCGATCCGGCCGACGATTTCGTGCCCGAGCACCAGCGGCAGCCTGGGCCGGCGGAGGTCGCCGTCGAACACGTGGAGGTCGGTGCGGCAGACGCCGCAGGCGGCGACCCGGATGCGCACCTGGCCCGGCCCGGGCGACGGCAGCGGCACCTCGGCCGGCCGCAGCGGCCGACCCACCCCGTCGAACAGCATCGCACGCATGGGGACAGGGTAGCGCGACGCGGCTCCGGGGGACAGGGGCGAGGGCGAGGCTCCCGCCGCGCGCGCCCGCCCTCGGATTCCCCGACGCGGGACTCCGCCCGACGTCCGGCCGCCCCGTCGTGACGGATCTCCGCTAGGCGAACAGCTTGCGGACCTTGGAAATCGCGAGGTCGAGGTCCCGTTCCTCGATGACGAGCGGCGGGGCGAAGCGGATCACGTCGTCGTGGGTCTCCTTGCAGAGCATCCCGTCCTCCTTGAGACGCTCGCAGTACGCGCGGGCGCCGCCCGCCTCCTTCTTGAGGTGCAGGCCGACGAACAGGCCCTTGCCGCGCACCTCCTGGATCAGCGGGTGCCGGATCGCCCGAAGCTCGGCCAGCAGCTTCTCCCCCAGCCGCGCCGACCGCTCGACCAGCCCCTCCTCGACGAGCACCCGGAGCGACTCGCGGGCGACGGCGCAGGCGAGCGGGTTGCCGCCGAAGGTCGAGCCGTGCTCGCCGGGGCGGAACAACCCCAGCAGTTCGCGCGAGGCGACGACGGCGGAGATCGGCAGGACGCCGCCGCCCAGCGCCTTGCCCACGATCAGCACGTCGGGCTTGAGCCCCGCCTCGTGCTCGTAGCAGAACCGCTTGCCGGTGCGGCCGAAGCCGGTCTGGATCTCGTCGAACATCACCAGCACCTTGTTCTTCCGGCACACCTCGGCGCAGCGCGAAAGGTAGCCGTCGGGCGGCACGACCACGCCAGCCTCGCCCTGGATCGGCTCCACGAGCCAGGCGACGGTGTCGGGCGTGATCGCCTTCTCGAACGCCGCCGCATCGCCGTACGGCACGACGGTGAAGCCCGGCGTGAAGGGGGCGAAGTCGGCCTTGTACAGATCCTCGGTCGAGAAGCTGATCACGGTCACGGTCCGGCCATGGAAGTTGTTCGCGCAGACGATGATCTCGGCGCGGCCGCGCGGCACGTTCTTGACGCGGTAGCCCCACTTGCGCGCCAGCTTGATCGCGGTCTCGACCGCCTCGGCGCCGGTGTTCATCGCCAGCACCATCTCCATCCCGCAGAACTCGGCCAGTTCCTTGCAGAACGGCCCGAACTCGTCGTTGTAGAACGCGCGCGACGTCAACGTGCACCGCTCGAGCTGCCGCATCGCCGCCCGGATCACGCGCGGGTGCCGGTGGCCGTGGTTCATCGCCGAGTAGGCGGCCAGGAAGTCGAGATAGCGCTTCCCCTCCGGGTCGGTCACCCAGGCCCCTTCCGCGTGCGCGATCACGATCGGCAGCGGCTTGTAGTTGTGGGCGCTGTACGTCTCGGTCATCTCGATGATCTGCTGGGTCGTCGGCATCGTCCTCCTCGCTTCCTTCCCCCCGCGCTCCCGAGGCGGGTCTTATCCGAGAACACGGCGAAAGTCGAGGTGCCGTCCCGGTCGCCCGCGCCCGATCGCGCCGCGCCGGGGCCTCTCCGAAATCCTTGGCTCCGAACCGCGTTTTTCCGCCGGGGCCGCGGCGGCGGCGCCGGGAACTTCCCGGCGGGGACCTTGACCAACACCGGCACGCGCGGGCCCTCGACCGACAGCCCGCACGGCCGGCCCGGCGGACGGGCCGGCGGGAGGAGAACCGATGGACCAACCGACGTTGTCGCCCGCCGTGGCCCCGCCCGACGCCCGGCCCGGATCCCTGCGCGTGGTGCGCGGTCCCGACGGCCGCCCCCGGGCCCTCCGCCGCGGCGCGGCCGCCTTCGCCGCGCTGCGCACCAGCCTGCCCAAGGCGCTCCGCATCGGCGTGATCCAGGGCGCGCGGATCACCGAGGAACGACTGCTGCGGGATCGCGACCAGGTCACGATCGGCCGCTCCGAGAAGGCCGACTTCGCGGTCGACAGCCCGATGCTCCCGGGCCGGTTTCCGCTCTTCGAGCGGCGGGCGGGGGAGCGCGGGACGACCTGGCAGCTCAACCTGATGCCCGGCATGACCGGCAAGGTGGCCTTCCCGGCCGACCAGGGCGGCGTGATCGATCTCGACCGGCTGGCCGCCACGGGGAAGGCCGAGCCGGGACCGCACGGCACCCGCGTGCCGCTCACCACCGACTGTCGCGGCAAGGTGGTGGTGGGCGAGACGACCCTGCTCTTCCAGTTCGTCGTCGCGCCCCCGGTGCAGCCGCCGCCGCGGCTGCCCGCTTCCGTGCGCGGCGGCTGGCTCGCCCGACTCGACACCCGCTTCGCCCTCTCCCTCGGCTTCGCCGCGCTCGTGCACTTCGGCCTGATGGGCTTCACGCTGGCGAACGACTGGCCCAAACCGACGCTCGAGGAAACCCTGGCCGC
>JAAZOP010000256.1 GCA_012797735.1 Myxococcales bacterium | reverse complement strand
CAGGCGCGGCCTCTACGCCCCCCCGGACCCCCCGCGCATCGGCTCGGGCGCGGCCCTCGCCGACGCGCCACTCGTTCTCTGGCCAGCCGTGCTTGAGGGCCGTGAACGGGTAGCCGCGACCGTCACCCGCTCCGCCGCGGTCACCCGGAGCGAGTGGCGCGACGTCGAGGGCTCTTGCCGCAAGCCCGAGACGAGGCGCGGGAGCGCCGCCGGGGATGGGGCTCCGGGCGGCTGCGCCGGGAGGAACCGCGGGGGTCCGCTGCGGCCGCTGCGGGGGTGACACGCGGCATCCGGCCTGGCGTGGCCAAGCGGGCCCCTCGCCGAACGGTCACGGCTTCCCGGGTGAGGATCGTCGGGCGTCGTCCGAATCGTCCGCGGCTGTGAGACCTGCACGGGTGGGACCGGTGGTTGCGGTCCCCTCGGCTACCTCCCCGTGCTCCTTCAGGTCCCCTCCCGGACTCGCGTCGCCGCGCCGTTTTGCACCGTCCGTGCCCCATCCGTCCGGCCCCGCTCCCACCGACTCCACCTGCCCCGGCCCAGAAACCAACCCACGGAACTCGCCGTGCGGCTCTGCCGAGCGCGGACGTTCGGGACGCCCGACGATCTTCCTCCAGGAAGCCCTCAGGCGGGCGGCGCCGCGGCCGCCCGGCGCACCTCCTCTCGATCGTCGAAATGCCGCTTCTCGCGGCCGACGATCTGGTAGTCCTCGTGTCCCTTGCCTGCCACCAGGATCAGGTCTCCGGGGCGGGCCTGGGCGACGGCGGCGGCGATCGCCGCCCGCCGGTCGGATTCGCGCGCGTAGGCGCGGCCGGCCTCGCCCAGCTCCCGCAACGCCACGCGCGCCAGACCCGCCTCGCGCAGCCCCGGCTCGATCTGGTCGAGGATCGCCTCCGGGTCCTCGGTCCTCGGGTTGTCGCTCGTCACGATCACGCGGTCGGCGCCAGCGGCGACGCGACCCATCCACGGGCGCTTGGCCCGGTCGCGGTCGCCGCCGCAGCCGAAGACGACCCACAGGCGGCCGCGGCACAGCGGGCGCAACGTGGCGACCGCGTGCCGCAGCGCGTCGGGCGTGTGCGAGTAGTCGACGAAGGCGTGGATCCCGGCGCGTACCGGCACCCGTTCCAGGCGCCCCGGAACGTCGCTCACGCCGGCGGCGCCGCGGGCGGCGACGCCGGGGGCGACGCCGGCGGCGCTCGCCAGGCCGACCGCCGTCAGGAAATTGGCCAGGTTGTGCTCGCCGATCGTCCGGACCTCGGCCTCGATCCGCTCGCCGAAGCAGCGCAGCACGGCGCGCGTCCCGTCGGCCGCGTACTCGGCCCGCTCGACCGCAAGGTCCGCCGCGGCGCCGGGACGCGTCGAGAAGCGGGCCACCCGCGCCCCGGCCGCCCGCGCCGCCTCGGCGAAACGTTCGCCGCGGGGGTCGTCGAGGGCGACGACGGCGAGCGCGCCGGGGGCGAGGTGCTCGCGGAACAGCCGGAGCTTGGCGGCCGCGTAGTCCTCGAAGGTCGGATGGAAGTCGAGGTGGTCCTGGGTGAGGTTGGTGAACGCGGCGCCGCGGAAGCGGAGACCCGCGATGCGTCCGAGGGCGAGGGCGTGCGAGGAGACCTCCATCGCCAGGTGGGTGACGCCGGCGGCGACCATCCGGGCGGCGACGGCGTGGAGCGCCGGCGCGTCGGGCGTGGTGTGCGTCGCGGGCTCGCTCCGGCCGGCGTAGCGGGCTCCGATCGTGCCGAGCACCCCCGGGCGGTGGCCCGCGGCCGCGAGGGCCGCCTCGAGCAGGTAGGTCGTCGTCGTCTTGCCGTTGGTGCCGGTGACGCCGAGGAGGACGAGCCGCTCGAGGGGCCGGCCGTGGAAGTTGGCGGCGACGGCCGCGGCGGCCACGACGGCGTCGGCGACGCGGACCCAGACGACGCGCCCGGCGAGGGCGGGGTCGGGATCGGCGGCCGCGACGACCGCCGTCGCGCCGCGGGCGACTGCGTCGGCGGCGAAGACGGCGCCGTCGGCGCGCGTGCCCGGCAGGGCCAGGAAGCAGGCGCCCGGCGCGGCGGCGCGACTGTCGAGCACGACCGAGGCGATCGGCGTCTGCGGGTCGCCGTGCACCGCCACCACGGGGACTCCGGCCAGCAGCTCGCGCAGCGGGATCACGGCACGCCTCCCTGCGGCAGTTCGAACTCGACGGT
>JAAZOP010000255.1 GCA_012797735.1 Myxococcales bacterium | reverse complement strand
TCGTCCCTCCCATCTGCTGGATCCGGTCCATGCAGAGACGGTCGAAGGCCTTGGCCTGCTCGTCCGGCAGCCCCAGCCAGCGGCCCCAGGTGAGGCCGCAGCCGTAGATGAACGGCCGCGGTTCCGGCGCCGCCCGGGCCGGGAACGATCCAGACGGCGACCGCAGCCGCGATCAGGACCGCGACGCCTCCCGCCACCCACAGCGCTCGGTGGCGACGCGACGGCCACGCCGCGGGCGGCTCGGGGACCGCCGTCGAAGCATCGGGGGTGAACTCGCTCCGGACAAGGGGCGGCGCCAGTTCGGCGCCGGTGGGACGACGGGTGAGCGTCGGGTCGAACGGGCTGGGCGTCGGCAGGGTTCCCCCGGAGCCTTCCAGCGATCCCGGCCGCGTGGGCTCCGCCGGCGGCGTGGAGCCTGCAGGAAGGAGCCGTTCCAGGCAGCGGGCGATCTCCGCCGCGCCGGCCGGCGGCTGCGCCGCCGCGAGCAGGGCGGCGGCCTGGGCCGCGTCGTCCGGGCGGTCCCCGGGCAGCCGGGCGACGAGCGACCGGACGGCCGCGGCCAGCGCGTCCGGGAGGTCCGGCCGCAGCTCCTCGAGGGGCTGGAATTCGGGGTGCAGCACCCATCCCAGCCCCTCGGCGTCCGTCGCCGGCGGGGTTCGTCGCCGCCCCGACAGCAGTTCGTGCAGGACGACGCCGGCGCTGAACAGGTCCGCCCGGGCGTCGGCGCGCCCGGTGGCCGCATACTCGGGCGCGATGTACGCCAGCTTGCCCTTCAACACGCCGGTCCGCGTCCGCTCGCCGAGCTGCGTGGCGCGGGCGATGCCGAAGTCGGCCACCTTCACCTCGCCGGCGCGCGACACCAGGATGTTGTGCAGGGAGATGTCGCGGTGCACGAGGCCGAGGGGCTTGCCGTCCCGGGTGCGGGTGTGGACGTGGTGGAGTCCGGCGAGGACCTGGGTGACGATGCCGCAGGCCACGTCGGGGGGCAGGGGGCGGCCGGCCGCGCAGGCGGCCCCGAACACCTGCCACAGGGACGGGCCCTCGACCAGTTCCATCACCAGGAACGGCGTCCCCTCATGCAGGTCGAAGTCGAACAGCTGGACGACGTTGGCGTGCTGCAGCGTGGCGGCGATCCGCGCCTCCCGCTCGAACATCTCCACCATCAGCGGGTCGTCCGCCGACCCCGGCAGGATCCGCTTGAGGCAGACCTGCTTGGCGAAACCGCGGGGGCCGTCGAGCACGGCCCGGTAGACGACGGCCATGCCGCCCCGGCCGAGTTCGCTTTCGATCCGGTACCGGCCGATGCGTGCCGGAAGCTGCGTTCCGGCGGCGTCCGTGGGACGCTTGTCCACCCCGCTCGCTCCTCCGGCGCTGCCGCCCTCGCGGTTCCTGGGCGCCGGTGCCGGCGACGGCGTCCAAGGTAGCAGCGCGGTCTGTTCCACGTCAATCGGCCCCCGGCCCCGCCCTCTTGCACCCGTCCCCCGTCCCGCGGGCCCGTCGAGGGCGCCGCATCGCGCCCCGGCGGTCCGCTGTTGCGGGTCCGGAAGCCGGTCCGCTAGTATGCGCCCCCATGAGGAGACCCCTGCTGCATGGTCGAGTGCGCGCCCTGGTCCTGCCGTCGCTCCTGGCGTGGGTGGGCGCGGGCGCCGCGGCGCAGACGGCCGGCGAC
>JAAZOP010000254.1 GCA_012797735.1 Myxococcales bacterium | reverse complement strand
GGGTGGCCACGTCGGCGGGGGTCGCGGCGGCGGCCGAAGCCGGCGGGATGGCGGCGGCGCCGGGTGCGCGGCCGGCGGCGCCGGTGGTCGAACCGCCGGAGGAACGGGAACGGCGGTTTCTCGGGCGGCTGGCGACGGAGCTGCAGCGCGTGTGGCCGACCCAGGACCGGGCGAAGGTGCGGGTCGGGTCGCTGGTGATGGTCGAGGATGCGAATGGACTGCCCGGGCGGTACGGGCCGGACGTGGTGTCGATCGGGCGGCGGCATCCGCTGGTACGAGGGGCGCTGGACCGGTTCGACGAAGACCCCGTGCCGTTGTGGATCCTGGTGTCGTTCCTGGCGACGCAGGCCAATCTCGAGTTCACCCGGATCACGGACGAGCACGAACGGGCGATGCAGGCGGCGTTGGTGGAGCGTCTGGCGGAGTGGTCGTCGTCGGGCCGCTAGTCGCCGCGGTCTGCGGCGACGGAGAACGGGCCTGGAGGACGAGCACGGTCACATGGCGCCGGCGACCACGCCCGCAACGACGACCAAGCTGCGGTGACGCCCGCGCCGGCGACCAGGGACGTGGGCGGGGAGAAGTTGGAGGCCGGGGACTGGAGGAGGCGCGCGGGCGGAGGGGCTTCTTGCGCGGGGCGGCGGATGTGGTAGGGAAGGCGAGGAAGGGGCTGGTGTGGCGGATGAGCGGCGGTCGTTCGGCGTGGGTGGTTCTCGTGGCGCTGGAGACGGCGGCGGCCGGGTGCATCGTGGAGGGCCGGTGCCGGACGGACGAGGACTGCGAGGCGCCGATGGTTTGCGGGGAGGACCGGCGCTGCGTGCTCGAGTGTCGGGCGACGGAGGAGTGCGAGCTGGAGGAGGTCTGCTCGGGCAACCGCTGCGTTCCGGCGCCGGGTTGCGCGGGTTGCAGTTTCGCGCACGCGCAGGCGGTCTGCGTCCATGGGGACTGTTCGATGGGCCCTTGTCGCAGCGGCTGGATCGACGCGAACGGGGAGGCGGCGGACGGCTGCGAATACGAGTGCGCGCCGGCGGGGGACGAGGCGTGCAACGGGCGGGACGACGACTGCGACACGCGGACCGACGAGGAGTTCGACCTGTTGGCGGACCCGCAGAACTGCGGCGCGTGCGGGACGGTCTGTCCCGAGCCGGCGCACTCGTCGGCGCGCTGCGACTTCGGCGGCTGTTTCTTCTCCTGCGACCCGGGCTGGTACGACACGAACGGCGAGGCGGGCGACGGCTGCGAGAGCGACACCTGCACGTCGGCGGGCGACGAGGTGTGCAACGGGCGGGACGACGACTGCGACGGGGCGACGGACGAGGGGTTCGACAAGACGTTGCCGGAGTCGTGCGGGCCGTTCTGCACGGTCTGCGTGTTCCCGCGGGCGGCGCCGCGGTGCGTGGACGGTCGCTGCCGGATGGGCGACTGCGAGGCGGGCTGGCACGACATCAACGGTTCGCCGTACGACGGTTGCGAGTACGAGTGCACGCCGTCGGGGGAGGAGGCGTGCGACGAGCTGGACAACGACTGCGACGGGGCGACGGACGAGGGGATCGTCTGTTGCCCGGAGGACATGGTCCCGGTGACCACGGCGGGCGGGTCGTTCTGCATCGATCGCTGGGAGGCGTCGCGGCCGGACGCCACGGCGACGGCGTTCGGGACCGACCCGTCGTACGCGACGTCCCGCCCCGGGGTGCTGCCGTGGCCGTGGCTGTCGGGGCGCGTGACGTTGTCGGATGCGCGCGCGGCGTGCGCGGCGGCGGGAAAGCGGCTGTGCAACGCGGCGGAGTGGGTCGCGGCATGCCGGGGACCGGACGACACCGAGTACTGCTACGGCGACGCGTACGACGCGTTGACCTGCAACGGCATCGATGCCTTCGGCGCCGGCGGCTTCCACTACATGCCGACCGGCTCGTTTCCGGACTGCACGAACGAGTACGGCGTCTTCGACATCAACGGCAACGTCTGGGAGATGACGGACGACGGGATGATGCGGGGCGGTGCGTACAATTGCATCGATTCGCGGACGCTGCACCAGTGTTCGTTCTCGATCGACCCGAGCCGCGTGAACGCGATCGGGTTCCGCTGTTGCCGGTGAAGATGCGGCGGCCCTCGTTCCGGCGGGGTGCGACGGGATGGGCGGCGGCGGTGCTGCTGCCGGGGTTGCTGGTTGGCTCGCCGCAGGCGGCCGGGGCGGAGCGGGCGGCGGCGCGCGTGGCGGTCGCCGGCGCGGCGGAGATGCTGGCGGCCGGCGACGTGGAGCGGGCGCTCGCGGCGTACGACGCCG
>JAAZOP010000253.1 GCA_012797735.1 Myxococcales bacterium | reverse complement strand
GTGCCGCCGGTGCCGCCCGAGCCGGCCGGCGGTGCGGCGCCGGCGTCGGCTCCGGCGTCGGCCGCCGCGGTGCGCGTTCCGGCGTCGGCCGTTCCGGCGTCGGCCGTTCCTCCATCGGTCGTGCCGGTCGGCATCGCCTGGACGGTGACGTCCCCCCCCTCGTGCTCGAAACTGACTTCCGGGCCGGGGTCGACGACGAGCACGACGGTGGTCAGGGAGCCGGCGAGGGCACGCGTGGTCCGGGGAGGGGAGGTGCGGCCGGAGCGGGTGCGGAGCGTGACGGTGTAGGTTCCGGGGGGAACGGCGATCGTGCAGGTCCCCGCGGCGGTGGCGCAGCTTCGGGTGGCGGGTCCGGCGGCGGTGCAGGTTCCATCGACGCGCCGGCCCGTGGAGTCGGTGCCGCGGCAGCGGATGGAGCCGTCGTCGCCGGCCGCGGCCGGGTGCGCGAAGAGCAGGACGCCGGCCCACAGGATCCGGCGAATCGTGGTCGGGGTGCGGGACTGCAGCATCGCTTCCTCCGGACAGGGGCATTGTACGTCCGGGAGGGCAGAATGATTCAAGGAGCCGGCAGCGGTCCGGTCGCGCCGCCGCCGAACACCTCGTCGTCCAGCGGCAGCGGTTCAGCGCCCGGCGTCGTGTCGGACGGGGGCACCTCGTCCGCCGAGGAGGCGGGGATCGCGGTGACCGGAATCAGCTCGATCAGGTCGTCCAGCGTCTGGGTGACGATCTGCTGCGCGCCCGACAGGAAGAAGTAGAACAGCTCCTGGCGCGCGTCGCGCTGGACGAACGGATCGCCCACCCCGGAGATGTCGAAAGCCTGCGCCCGGCCCCAGCCGATGGACCCGAGGAAGCCGAAGTTCAGCGTGAAGCCCTCGAAGTGGTACCCCAAGGAGAAGGTGCCGCCCACGATGTCGATCCGTTCGAGGCCCGCGGCGCCGGGGGCGAGCGAGGGGGCGGCCGAGAAGTTGGTGAAGGCGCCCGCGCGCAGCGGCCACTTCTCGGCGATCGTGCACTCGAAACCGAAATTGATGTTCAGGACGCCACGCCGGGAGACCCGGGGGACGAACAGATCGTCGTACAGCAGCCGCTCCTCGTCCTCGGGGGACAGGTGCAGGCGTTCGTAGGGGTCGAAGGTGGGGAAGTGGTACGACGCGTCGAACGCGAGGGTCGTCTCGGGCGCCGGCTTCCAGGCGATGCCGAGGCGCAGGTCCAGCGGTTCGAAGGAGTCGGCGGAGAGGCCGCCGGCCGACTCGAGGCGGAAGTCGCCGTAGGGCTCGCTCACGTCCTCGAACCATGCGTAGCCGAGCTGGTTGGAGAGCGACCCGTCGCCGTAGACGAGGATCGAGGGAAAGCCGATGGTGAGGCCGACCTGGAGGTCGGGGAGCGGGCGGTACATGGCGCCGAGGCGCAGGAGGACGGCGAAAGTGTCGAAGGACGTGTCGACGCGGAAGAACTCGAAGTAGTCCGACTCGGGCCGTTCGCCCGGCGGGTCGGTCGGGGTCTCGATGGCGCGGGAGTAGGAGCGCGAGAAGGTGCGCATCGCGACGAAGGCGGACAGTCCGAGGGCCAGGTCGTCGGAGACGCGGACGGCATACGTCGGGCCGACCCAGAGCGTGCGGTCGGACTCGCTGAGGCGCAGGACGTCCAGATCGGTCTCCCCCGAGCGGCCGACGGTGGCCTCGTAGCTGTAGGAGGTCTGGTCGGGGATCAGCATCGAGAAGGCCGCGGCGTGCCGGCGCGAGCCGTCCGGGAGGCGCTCGCCGAAGGCGCGCAGGACGCCGAAGGTGGTCGGGATGGTGGGGAAGGCGGTCGCCTCCAGGTCGACGGCGACGCGTTCGCCGGAGATGGTGCTGACGTGTCCGCCCTCGATCGTGCGGTGCTCGACGCCGTAAAGGTTGAGCGAGGCGGAGATGCTCGAGGAGAGGGTCATCGCGAGGCCGCCGGGGTTGTAGAACGAGGCGGTCGGATCGGTGGCGACGGCGGTGAAGGCGCCGCCCATGCCGAGCGCCCGCTCTCCGATCAACTGGTTCTGGTAGTGGGTATCGTCGGCGCGGGCCGGCCCGGCGAGCGCCGCCGGGAGGAGGAGCACCGCCACGACCGCGCCCGCGCGTCCCGGCCCCGTCCGGACACGCCTCGTCGCCCGCCGCTCCATCGCGGCGAGCATACTATATCGAACCCTCGATGTCGCCGGGGGCGGGCGCCTGGGCGCCGACGGCCGTCCCGGCCGCCTGGCCGATCGCGGGGACGCCGACATCGAGGCAGGATGCAGTGCCGGGACGGGGGAACGTTCGGGCTCAGGGGATGCCGTCCAGCTCCGATCCACCCGACCGCCGTCCGCCCGGCCTCCATGGTCGAAACACCAGCGTCCGGTGGCGTTCGGGACGACGGTGTCCGCACGGGAACGGCCGGCGGATCAAGTTCGGCGGCGCAAGGCGGCGCAAGCGTGATGCGAACGAGGGCGGGTTCGGCAAGTTGCGCTCGTCCTCGGATGCGCTAGGCTCGCCGGCGGCGGTTGCTGGCAACGTCGCCAGCGACAGGGAGAGGAATCATGATGTCACGACGCCTGACGTTCTGGGTCGGCGCGGCGGCGCTTCTCGGTTGCGGTTCCGCCGGACCGCGGCCGGCCGTTTCGCCCTCGGGCGAGGAGCCGGCGGACGCCGGCGCCCCGCCCGGAGTCGCCGCGGAGGCGCAGGCGACAACCGCATCGCTCGGCAGTGGATGGGACGGCTCTGCCGATCTGCGCCTCGGGTGCACCGTGGTGCCGGCGGCGGATCTGGCCGAGGCCGCAGCCCGCGGCGGCCTCGACGCGCCGGATATCGAGCCGGCTGTCCGCACGGCCGCCCTCGCCGACCTCGCCGGAGCCCTCGTGCGGCGCGCGCTGGCGGACCGCGAGATTCGACGCCTTCATCTGGAACTCCAACCGGACGAGATCGACCGGGCGCTGCAGCGGTTGGTCGAGACCAACTTCGAGGGTGACGAGGAACGGTTCGAGGCACAGCTTGCGGAGCAAGGGATGAGCCTGGAGGCCTACCGCAGCCTGCTGGCGGATCAGCTGGCCGAGTTCAAGGCCATGGCCATCCTGTTTCCCGTCGGGCCGCGCGACGACGAAGTCGAGCAGGAGTACCGGCGACGGATCGATGGCGCGGACCAGGCCGACGTGCGTCCCTTCGAGGAGGTGCGCGAGGAGATCTTCCGGGATCTGCTCGAGGAACGACTGGAGGAGCGCTGGCTGAACCATCTGGCCCGACTCCGTGTCCAACTCGAGGCCCTGCCGACGCACAAGGAGGATGGGACGTGCGTGGAGGATTGGCCGACCCACGATGTGTCGGATATTCGATTCGAGGGCAACGCGGCGCTCACCGACGCCGAGCTCCGGCACGCCGTCGAGAGTCTCGTGGGCCCCGGCGGTGGTTTCCTGGTCGAGGGCCTCGCCGCCCCGGCGTCGTTTCGGGCCGCCGTCGCGGCCTTGTACTACGACCGCAGCTATCTCGAGGCGCGCGTGGAGATGGACGTCACGGTCGACGGTCAGGTCATCCTTCGCATCGAGGAAGGTGAGCCGCATCGCCTGGGTGACGTGCAGCTCGTGGTTCGGGCGCCGGACGGAACCGAATCGCCGGACGAGTTGGGGGAGGCGACGTGGCGGCCGTGGCTCGGAATGGACTGCGGAGCGCCCTTCGCACGCGACCGCTTCGGCCGATTTCTCGAGCGGCTCTCGGAGGAGTACGCGCGTCGGTGGGGCATGGAGCGCGTCGATGTGGAGCCCGACGTCGAGACGCACGACGGCGTGGTTGATGTGCGGGTGACCATCCTGCGCCCGGCCGCCTCGTGACATTCGCCGCGTCGGGCGAGGTCACGCCCGAAGACGCGGTGGATGTCCGGCTGGAGCGAGGCGAGGACGCTCGTCTCGCGTTTCCGCCGCTCCGGGGCCGCGAGCCCGCTACATCGAACCCTCGATGTCGCCGGGGACGGCCGCCTGGGCGCCGACGATGCGGAGGATCTCGTACAGGCCGAACTTGGGAAGGTGCATGAAGCCGGACCAGGCCGCCGCGGCCAGCGTGCCGTCGGCGAGGCGCTCCGCCAGACGCTCGGCGTTGTGCTGGGCCGTGCGCTGGCGGAACCCGGCGCCCCGCTCGAGGATCCAGCGCCGGTTGTACCGCTCGTGGAAGCCGACGGGCGGCGACAGGACCAGCGGCAGTCCCAGCGCCCCGTAGAACACCAGCTCGGAGGGCTTGGTCCACAGGACGTCCGCATCCGCCAGGAGGCGCTCGAAGGCGCCGAAGTAGGCGTCCAGGGTCTCCTCGCGCAGGATCGCCAGGCCGTGTCCCAGCGCGTCTTCGAGTCGCGCTTCCCGGACGTACTCGCGGAACCGGTGCTCGACGTCGCGGCGGTAGCCGGCGACGAGCGTCAGGCGGACCTGGCCGTCGAGCAGCGGGGTGCGGAAGCCGGGGAGGAACTCGCGGGCCAGCTCGGCCTGCGCGCCGGCCCCGCCGACCGCGAAGACGACGTGCGGCGCCCGACGCTCCTCCTCCTCGGGCAGCCCGCCGAGGAAGTGGGCGATTTCCGACCCCGCGTAGCCGCGGAAGGTGCGGTCCGGGTCGAGACGGACGAGGCGGCGCGCGAGAGTCCGGCGCAGCACCGGAAGGTCGCGGCCTCCGAGCAGCCGGTGGGGCAGCGGAAACCCGGTGAAACGGATCCGCTCCGCGGGGACGCCGTAGCTGCGCAGGCGTCGCCCGGCGCGCTGGCTGGGCGTGAGATAGGTGATGCGGGTGCCGGGCGCGTCGAGCGGCGCCCAGATGCGGTGGATGTCGGTGTCGGTGACGACGCAGAAGGTGGTGCCGCCGCCGAGGCGGTCGGCGGCGATGGCGGTGGTGTAGAAAGTGGTGAGCAGTGGTTCGCCGGTCTCCCGCATGCGCGCGGCGAGGCCGCGACCAAGGCCGCGGCGGACGATCAGCCGGTCATGGATCTCGACCGCCGGGTTGGGCGCCGACAGGTCCCGCAGCGGGAACAGGTGGGGGATCTCGGTGGCCTCGTCGAGAAGCCGGCGGAACGGAGCGCCGACCCACGGCACCTGGGACAGCCGCGAGATCGTCTCGTAGACCTTCCGGGTGCGCCGCCACAGCCGGCGCTCCTCGGGGCCGGCGAGCGGTTCGCGGTCGGCGTGGAGCACCTCGACGCCGAGCGCCTCGGCCAGCGGCAGGGCGGCCCGCAGGTGCCCGTAGCCCATCTCGACCGCGACCACCAGCGGCTTGACCATCGCGACGCCTCCCGCCGCCCCCCGCCGGCCGATGAACGGTAGGCGAGGGCGGGGTGCGGGACAAGAGGCAAGCGCGGGACGACGGCCGGAAGACACGATCGACGGGACGCCGCGCTGCGGCCCGCTCCGTTCGCGACGTCTCAGAACACCTCGACGGTGACGCGGTCGGCCGCGCCGTCGGGCAGCCGCACGGCCAGCTCGTGGCGGCCGGGCTCGAGGCGCCAGGTCGCCCGGAAGGGCGCGGCGGATTCGCCGATCGGGCGGCCATCGACAAGGAAGGTCGCGCGGGTGGCGAGCGTCGCGCCGCGGACGCGCGCCACGATCGCGATCGTCTGGAACTCGGGCGGGACGTCGGGGTCGAGCGAGAAGCGCGAGCCGTCCTCGGGCCAGGCCAGCGTCACCGGCCGCGAGGCGCCCGGCGCGCCGCCGTCTTCCCCGTCGAGGTCGTCGGGACGGAGCGGGCAGAGCGGCGAGTCGTCCGCCGGGGGCGCGGCCCGTCCGGCGTCCGCCGCCCACGCGGCGAACTCGGGCGGGAACACCTCGAACAGCCGTCGTTCGACCCATTCTTCCGGACAGTCGGGGCCGGCGAGCCGTCCGTTGCGGCGGTCGATCGGGAGCCGGCGATGCCACGTGCAGGTGCCGGGCAGCGAACGAGCGGCGGCCTCGGGGAGCCATTCCGCGACGGCGTGCGGGCAGTCGGGGCCGGCGGGAAGGCCGGAGAGGGGGCAGACGCGGACTTCGACGAGGCCGGCGGGCCGCGGCCACGGCTCGGCCTTGCGTCCTTCCATCGCCGCGAGGATCACCTCGCGGAACAGGGGACCGGCGCCGGTGATGCCGGAGACGTTGCCCATCGGCTCCCCGGAGAAGTTGCCGACCCAGACGCCGACGGTGACCTCGCGCGTGTAGCCGATGGTCCAGTTGTCGCGGTACGACTTGCTCGTGCCGGTCTTGGCCGCGGCGCGGAAGGGGAGTTCCAGGACGTTCCCTTCGCCGAACGCGGCGAGGCGCGCGCGGCGGTCGGCGAGGATGTCGGTGACGAGCCAGGCGGTCGCGGGCGGGACGACGCGCGGCGGGTCGCCGGGCGGCGGCGGCTGGCCGGCGAGCATCCGTACGGGGAGGAGGACGCCGCCGCGGGCCAGGGCGGCGTAGGCGTTCGTCAGCGCGAGCAGCGTGACCTCGCCGTCGCCGAGCGTGATCGCGACGCCGTAGTGGTCGGCGGGCCGGTCGAGCATGGTGAGGCCGAAGGCGCGGTACGTCTCGAGCAGTCGTTGCGGCGTGAGACGCTCGGCGAGCCAGACGGCCGGAACGTTGAAGCTGTTGGCCAGCGCCTCGCGGGCGCGCACCGGGCCGTGGAAGCGGCCGTCGTAGTTGCGCGGCTCGTAGCGGTCGCCGGCGGCGGTGAGGAAGGACGAGGGGATGTCGGGCAGGACGGAAGCGGGCGTGCATCCGGACTCGAAGGCCACCGCGTAGGTCAGCGGCTTGAGGGCGCTGCCGGGCTGGCGCAGGGCCCGGACGCCATCGACTTGGCCGGCCTCGGGGTCGAAGAAGTCGGCCGAGCCGACGTAGGCCAGGACGTCGCCGGAGGCGTTGTCGAGGACGACGACGGCGGCGTCCCGTCCGCCCCGGTCCCGCAGTTCCGCGACGACCCGCTCGACGATCGTCTCGACCCGGCGCTGCAGGTCGAGATCGAGCGTCGTGCGGACGTCGCCGGCGAGCTCCCGCCGGCCCGCGAGGATCGCCTCGATGAAGTGCGGCGCCTCGAAGCGGCGCAGCGGCGGGTGGATCCGCAGCCGTTCGGCCTGCGCCCGCCGCCGTTCCGCCTCGCCGATCCAGCCGAAGCGCCGCATGCGCTCCAGGATCCGGTCGCGCCGCGCCAGGAGATTCCCGCGGTGCCGGTACGGGTCGTAGAGGCTGGGGGAGCGGGGGAGGGCGGCCAGGGCGGCGGCCTCGCCGAGCGACAGGTCGCGCGCGCTCTTGCGGAAGTAGCCCCACGCGGCCGCTTCGATCCCTTCGATCTCGTTCCCGAACGGGGCGCGGTTCAGGTACTCCTCGAGGATCCGGCGCTTGTCGAAGGTCCGCTCGAGCTTCCGCGCCAGGGCCGCCTCGAGGAACTTGTTGCCGAGCGTGCGATCGCCCCCGCGCAGGAGACGGGCGAGCTGCATCGTGATCGTGGACGCGCCGGAGACGACCTCGCCCGACAGCACGTTCTGGACGACGGCGCGCCCGACGGCGAGGACGTCCACCCCGCCGTGTTCGTCGAACCGGCGGTCCTCGGCGGCGAGGATGGCGGGGACGACGTGCGGGGAGAGGGCGTCGAGCGCGACGGGGCGGGCGCGCGTCTCCCGGCCGGAGCGGACCTCGCGCAGCAGGCGGCCCTTGCGGTCGAGCAGGCGGAGCGACCCGCCGGGACGGGCGAGGTCGGGGGGCATCTCGACGAGGTACGAGGCGGTCTCGACGGCGGCGACGGCGAGGCCCGCGAGCGCGAGCGGGACGCAGGCGGCGGCCGCGGCGAGGCGCGCGAACCGGGCGGCGCGGGAG
>JAAZOP010000252.1 GCA_012797735.1 Myxococcales bacterium | reverse complement strand
GACGACGCCGCCGCGTTCCTCGGCGCCGGCGGCGCCGCCGAACCGGCCCCGCCCGAGCAGCCCGCGGGCTCCGGGACTCCCGCCGCCGGCGACGATGCCGGCTTCCTCCAGGGCGGCGCCCCGCCGCCCCCGATCGAGGCCCCCGCGGAGGATCCCGAGCTGGCCCTGGTCGAGGATCCCGACGAGGCCTACTTCCTCGTCGGCGTCCGCACCCACGTCCTGTTCGTCCCCAACTTCCTGATCGAAGCCTTCGGCCTCGAACACTTCGAGACCGTGATCGGCTGGGCGCTCGGTCCCGAGTTCACCTACCGCCACAACGGCCTCGACATCGTCGCCTCGATCTGGTGGGGCAGCTACCCGGTCGATTCCTGGACGCGCGAGGACGGCGACCCGGAGACCGACACCGAGATCATCCGCTCGACGCTCGGGCTGGTCTGGTTCACCGCCGAGTTCCTGTCCGGCTACGAGTTCGAACCGTGGGTGTCGTTGATCTACGGCGGCGGGTTCGGGATCGGGATCACGACCGGCGAGGTGACGCGGGACGAGGCGTACCGCGACGCGGGGGGCGGCTGGGTGGCGTGCGACGGCCCGGGACAGCCGGCCGCGCAGGCCATGTACTGCGAGGTCAGCGGCGGCCACTACGGCCCGATCCCGGAGAAGGCGGACGGCATCTGGCCGGTGTACCCGATGATCACCGGGAAGATCGGCGCCCGCTTCAAGCCGCTGCGCAACCTGGTGATCACCCCCGAGTTCGGCGTCGGCCTGCCCGAGCTGTTCACGCTCGGACTGCGCGTCAACTACATGTTCTGACCTACAGCCCGATCGTCTCGCGCTCCTCGGAGACGGAGAAGCGGACGAGGTCGCGGGCCGCGGGGGAGAGGCGGAGCGCCTCGCGCAGGTCGTCGGCTCCCGCCGTCTCCGGCGCGTCGCGCCGGGCCGCGCTGCGCACCGCGAGCACCAGGGCGTCGGAGAGCACCAGACCGACGCGGTCCGCGTACAGCTCGACCGCCGCCACGAACGCCTCCGGCCGGTCGAACGGCCGCTCGACCAGCGCCGCGGCCAGCGGCTCGAGCGCCCGGCGGGTGCGGCGGGGGAGGTCCCGGTCCAGCCGCCGCGCCAGCTCCAGCACGCGGCCCTCGACGGAGTCCGACGAACGGTCGCGGCCCGGGGTGCCGACGAGCCGCAGCAGCGCCTCGATCAGCGTCGCCAGCTCGGCCGCGCTCAGCTTGTCGACCAGGTGCAGGCCGAGGGCGATCTTGGCCATCGCCCGGCCGAGCTGGAAGATCTGCTCCACCGCGCTCGCCTCGGCCAGCTCCCGCGGCGCGACGACCACCGGCCGCGCCTCCGGCTCGACGAAGGCGCCGCGCGCCGGGTCGACGGCGGCGAGGTACACGGCGACGTCCTCGAGGCCGACGGCGCGGGTCACCGCCTCGACCACCCCCGCCAGGCCGGCGGCGGGCGAACCGCGCCCGCCCACGCGGTCGCGCTTCGTCGCCCCGTGCACCTCGACGTCGGTCGCGAAGAAGACGCCGACCACCGGCGCGACGACCGCCAGCACCTCGGCCGCCGGGTGCGCCGCGGCGGGCGGCAGCAGCGACCGCAGCATCGGGGCCGGCAGCGTGAGCCCCGACAGCTCGCCCGGACTGCGCGGGCGGCGCCGGCCGAGCATCGTCTCGACCGCGGCGTCCTCGTCGCCGAGGCAGCGGAGCGCCTGGGCCGCGGCCATCGCGATCCGCGGCGCCGTCTCGCGGGCGTCGAACAGGATCCGGTGCGCCTTCCGCTCCAGCGGGTCCTCGGCGAGGATCCGGCGCGCCTGCGCCAGCGCCTCGCGCGTGTTCCCCGCCTGCATCTCCAGCTCGGCCAGCCGCAGCCGGGCGGCCCGGTTGTCCGGGTCCAGCCGCGTGGCGCGCTCCTGCGCCGCGATCGCCCCGGCGAGGTCCCGCAGGTGCAGCGCCCGCACCTTCGCCAGCTCGAGCAGCAGCGGGGCGTGCGAACGGTCCAGCCGGTCCCCCGCCTGCGCCACCTGCTGCTCGAGCACCCCCGCCACCTCGGCCCACCGTCCCCGGTCGGACCACAGCCGCACGAGCCGGGAGACGGCGCGCATCGATCCGACCTCCTCGGCCGCCGCGGCCCGCAGCACCGCCACCGCCTCCGCCTCGTCGGAGTACCCCTCCAGCAGCAGGTCGGCCAGCAACAGCCGGTAGCCGATGCGGGACGCCGCCAGGTCGTCGCGCGCCACGAGCTGTTCGAGGATCTCCCGCGCCTCGCGCCACCGTCCCTCCCGCCGCAGGTGGACGACCAGCCGCTCCAGCACCGCCGGCGCCCGCGGGAACCGCGCCCGCGCCTGCTCCAGCACCTCGCGGGCCGCCGCGGTGTCCTGCAACCGGTCCTCGAGCAGCACGGACAGGTGCACCGCCGCCTGCGCCGCCGCCGTCTCGTCCCCCTCCACGTTCAGGAGCTGGCGGTAGATCGCGATCGCCTCGTTGATCTGGTCCGACTCGGCGTACAGGTCCCCGAGGTCGGCGAGCGCCGGGGCGTGCTGCGGCTGGAGGCGCAGGATGCGGTTCAGCGTCCGGACGGCGGCCTGGCGGTCGTCCAGCCGGTCGCGCTGCACCGTCGCCAGCATGTACAACACCTCGACCGCCTCCGGCGCGTCGCCCCGCTCCTCCGCGATCCGCCCGAGCTGCTCGGCCAGCCGCTCCCACTCGCCTCGTTCGCCGTAGATCCGCACCATCGCCCCGAGCGCCTCGACCGAGGCGGGGTGGACGCGCAGCGCCTGGCCCAGCATCTCCCGTGCGCGGTCCCACGCCTCCGGCCCGGGCTGCTCCGCCACCTGCTCGGCGGCGTGCACAAGGTACGCGCAGCGGGCCGCGCGGTCCCGCGACGCCTCCGCCAACCGCTGCAGGTGCTCGGCCCCGATCGACCCGCCCGTCGCCTCGACCAGCGACGTCCACAGGCTGACCGCGGGCAGCGAGGTCGGGTCGAGCTCGACGGCCAGCCGCGCGCGGGCGACGGCCTCCGCCAGGCGGCCGGTGCGCGCGAGCCAGTCGGCCAGCCGGCACAGGGCGGCGGCGCGGACCGTCGGGTCGGCGTTGTCCGGCGGCAACTCCGCCTCGAGCGCCTCGACGAGCGCCCGGCCGTCCGCCTCGGCCAGCGCCGGACCCTCGCGCAGCAACGCCAGCTCCGCGTCGTGCGGCGCCCGCCCGCGCAGCTCGTCGATCAGCCGGGCCCGCTCGGCCGCCGGCAACCCCGCCCGCTCCGCCTCGAGCAGCCGCTCGCGCAGATGGCCCAGCCGCACCGCGTCCGCGGGCAGCCGCCGGGCGAGGCGGTCGAGCGTCTCGGCGAGCGGTTCCCAGTCGGACAGCGCGGCCTGGACCGCCGCGAGCGCCCGCAGCGCGGCGACGTCGTCCGGGCGCTTCTCCAGCGCCCGGCGGAGACACTCGGCCGCCCGCGGCAGGTTGCCGACCTTCTCGCCGAACAGGAACCCCAGCTCGGCCCACGCCCGGTACGACTCCTCCGGGTCCGTCAGCGCCGGCGCCCGCTCGAGCCGCATCTCGGTCAACAGCTCCCACGCGCCGCGCTCGGCGAGCAGCCGGGCGCGGGCGTGCCGCGCGGCGTTGAGCGACGGGTCGAGTTCGAGCGCCTGGGTGAAGGCGTCGAGCGCCATCTCGGGTTTGCCGAGGGGGTCTTCCCAGATCTCGCCGATGCGGCACAGGACGGCGGCGCGACGCCGGTTGTCGCGGCTCGCCGCCGCCTCGGCCTCCAGCACCGTGATCACCCCCTCCAGGTCCTTCCGCTCGTGGTGCAGCCGCAGCAGCGCCTGGAGCGCGGGGGCGCAGGCGGGGTCGGCGAGGAACGCGTCGTGGTACGCCTGCCGCGCCCGCTCCGGGTCGCCCAGCTTCTCCTCGCAGAGGCCGCCGATGCGGCAGAGCGTCGTGGCGCGCATCGCCGGGCTGTCGGTCTGGTCGAGCTCGCGGCGGTACAGCGCGAGCAGCTCCTCCCAGCGCCCGCCGCGGTGGAGCATCCGGCCGACCGCCTGGAGCACCGGGAGCAGCGTCGGCCGCAGCGCCAGCGCCGACTCGTAGAGCGACAGGGCGCGCGCCGCGTCCCCCAGCTCCCGCTCGGCCAGCTCGCCCGCGCGCAGCAGCAGCGCCGCCGCGCTCTCCTCGTTGCGGTCCCGCTCGGCCAGCCGCTGGAGCAGCGCGAGGAGCTGCTCCCAGTCCTTGCGCTCCTCGTGGATCCGGATCAGCGCCGCCCCCGCCGCCGCGTGCTGCGGCTCCAGCTCCAGGATCGCCTCGTAGGTCTCCACCGCCCCCTCGACGTCGCCGACGACGTTCTCCAGGGTCGCGGCGCGGCGCTCGAGGTAGCCGACCTTGAGCGTCGGCTCGGTGGTGGCGTCGGCAAGCTTGCGGTAGAGCGCGGCGAGGTCGCGGGCCATGCCGGTGCGGCGGTAGAGCAGCTCCAGCGCCCGCAGCGCCGGCGGGAACCCCGGACGGACCGCCAGCGCCTCCTCGTAGTGCACCACGGCGTCCTCGGGCTTCTGCAACTGCCGCTCGCACACCTCCGCCGCCCGGCACAGCGCCATCGCCTTGCGGTCCGGGTCGTCCTGCGCCTGCGCCTCCGCGAGGTGCATCCCGCACAGGTCCTGCCAGCGGTTGTGGCGCACCAGGATCTCCCCGAGCGCCTGGAGGATCGGCGCGGAGACGGGGTCGAGCGCCAGGGCGACGCGCAACGCCAGGATCGCCTCGTCGGGACGGTCGAGCCGCTCGTGGAGGATCAGGCCGAGCCGATGGAGCAGCAGCAGCTTCTCGCGCGGGTCGGACGAGAGCCCGGCCAGCGCGCGGGCCGTGATCGCCGCCTCCTCCCAGTTTCCCGACGCCTCGTACAGCGCCAGCAGCTCGCGCAGCGCGATCGGACGGTCGGGCTGGATCGTGCGGATCTCCTCGAGCGCCGTGCGGGCGCGGGCGGAATCCTGGAGGTGGTCGAGCGCCACGCGGGCGGCCTCGTAGAGCAGGTCGGCCCGCCGCTCCCCCTCGGCCCGCGCCGCATCCTCGGCCAGCAGCTCGAGCAGCTCGCGCCACTTGCCGTTGCGGCGGTAGACGCGCCGCAGCCCCTCGCGCGCGTCCCCGTCGTTCGGGTCCGCCTCGAGCATCTTGCGGTACCAGACCTCGGCCTCGTCCGGACGGTCGAACGTGGTCTCCTCGAGCCGGGCCAGTTCGAGCCGCACGGCGCGCCGGGGCTCCGGGGACGACGCCCGTTCCTCCTCGTCGCGCAGCGCGTCGCGCAGCGCCG
>JAAZOP010000251.1 GCA_012797735.1 Myxococcales bacterium | reverse complement strand
TCGATGACACGGTGGTTGCCGTTCGTTCTGCCGGTGCTGCTGCTGGCGGGCTGTCCCGACCCGGAGGCGGTCCGGGATCGCTCGTTCATCACTCCGATCCAGGTCGCCGACTGGCGCGACGAGGTGATCTACCAGATCGTGGTCGATCGGTTCGCCAATGGCGACCCGAACAACGACTACGGCGTCGACCGCAACGCCATGGGGAGCTACCACGGCGGCGACTGGCAGGGGATCATCGATCACCTGGACTACCTCGAGGAGTTGGGGGTCACCGCGCTGTGGATCAGTCCGGTGGTCAAGAACATCGAGACCGACGCCGGGTTCGACTCGTACCACGGCTACTGGACGCAGGACTTCCTCCACGTCAACCCGCACTTCGGCGACCTGGCGAAGCTGCGCGAGCTGGTCGACGCCTGCCACCGGCGCGGGATGAAGGTGATCCTCGACATCGTCACGAACCACATCGGCCAGCTGTTCTTCTACGACATCAACGGCAACGGACAGGCGGACGACTTCCTGATCGGCGGCGGCGGCACCGCTTACGGCTCGTCGAACACCGACTTCTCCGCCGGCGGCGTCACCCGCACCTCGGAGTGGGACCCGGACTACGACGGGCGCGGGATCCAGGCCTTCACCTCGCTGGGCGAGTCGGGGCCGGCGCCGATCGTCTGGGTCTACGACCCGGCGATCAACCGGGTGCCGCCCGAGCCGCCCGAGTTCCGCAATCCGGCGTGGTACAACCGGCGCGGCCGGGTGACGGTGTGGCGGCACGAGCGCGAGGCGTGCTGCCACGTGCTGGGACTGGACGCCGCCGCGTGCGCCGCCTGGTCCGGCGACTGGTGGGGCACCCCCGCCTGCCGCGACTACCTGCGCCAGCAGGAAATGCGCGGCGACTTCCCCGGCGGCCTCAAGGACCTCGACACCACCCGCCAGGACGTCCGCGACGCCCTGTTCGCCGCCTTCGCCCACTGGATCACCGTCGCCGACTTCGACGGCTTCCGCATCGATACGCTCAAGCACGTCGAGCACGAGTTCTGGCAGGACTTCTGCCCGCGGATCCGCCGGCACGCCGCGGCGCTCGGCAAGCGCAACTTCCTCCAGTTCGGCGAGGCCTTCGACGGCCACGACGACCTCCTGGCGAGCTACGTCGGCGGCGGTCAGGTCGACTCGGTCTTCTACTTCTCGCAGAAGTACCGCGTGTTCGAAGGGGTGTTCCTCAACGGCCAGCCGACGACCGAGATCGAGCGCTTGTTCCGCGACCGGCTGGGGGATCCGGCCGACCCGAGCCACGTGCCGCTGTACACCGACGTGCCGAACGAGGGCGGCCCGGTCGACGAGGCGGGCCAGCCGGTCAGCCCGCGCCGCCTGCTGGTCAACTTCCTCGACAACCACGACGTCGGCCGCTTCCGCTACCTGTGGAACGACGCCCGCGTGCACCACAACGCGTTGTTCTTCCTGCTCACCGAGGACGGCATTCCGTGCATCTACTACGGCACCGAGCAGGGCTTCCGCGGCGGCAACGATCCGGCCAACCGCGAGGATCTGTGGCTTTCCGGCTACGACCGGAACCACCCGACCTATCGCACGATCCGGACACTCAACCTGCTCCGCCGCCGGCTGGCCCCGCTGCGCCGCGGCGACCTGCGGATCGTCTGGTCCTCCGCGGCGCCGGCCGACGGCGGCCCCGAGGACGCGGGGATCTTCGCCTTCGAACGGAGCTACGCCGGGCAGACGGTGCTGGTCGTGCTCAACACCTCCAACACGGCCACCTCGCGTCCCTTCGGCGTCGCCGGCGGCATGCGCACGTCGTTCCCCGCCGGCACCGCGCTGGTCAACCTCTACTGCCAGGAGGATGCGGCGGGCGGCTGGGGTGCGCACGAGTGCTCCGCGGCGGAGCGGCAGCGATTCGTCGTCGGCGCGGGCGGCGAGCTGGGCGCCGACCTGCGTCTCCCGCCGCGCAGCGGCATGATCCTCGTGCCCGAATAGGCCGTTCGGTCCGGCGACTCCGGCATTCCCGGGGCGGCACAGGCCTCCGGCGCAAGCACCCGGTTCGGCGCTCCAGACCGCCGTCCCCCGGCTCGAAGCCCGAACCGCACACCGGGACGGCTCCATCCCGGTCCTTCCGCAGGGGAAGGCCGGGACGCAAGATCGAGTCTCGTTCGGCTTGGTTTGACAGCCGGGGGCGGCGGGGACACGATCCCGCGGGGCGGAGGAGGAAGGCCGACCATGGAACGGAAGCGGTGGACGGTTCTCGGAATCGTGGCATGGATCGCCCTCGGCGGCGCCGCCTGCGGCGATTCCGGAGGCGGCCCGGACGACGGCGGCGCCGATTCGGCCGACGCGCCCGGCGACGTACCCCCGGAGGACGCGGCGGATGCCGGACCGGACGGCGAGCCGGATGCGGAGGCGGACGCGCCGGACGCCGCGGACGCCGCGGACGACGCGGGCCGCGAAGATGCGGCGTTCGACGCCCCCGACTGGGGCCTCCCGTGCCCCGACCCGGAGGCGGAGTTCGACCCGACGGATCCCGGCGTGCACATGTTCTTCACGATCGGCGACACGGTGATGATGGGCCAATCGATCGCCCTGGCCGCCGGCGGCTTCCTGCCGGCGGCCCGCGAGGACTTCCGGCCGCCCGACCCGCCGCCCCACATCCCGCTCGACGGCTGCATCGTCGGCAGCGGCGGCACGCACGTCCGCGAGTGCACGACGAACGAGGAGTGCGCCCCGGAGCAGCAGTGCGTGCCGGAGACCGACGCCTCGGGGAACCCGATCCCCGACACCGGCGTGTGCCAGACCCCGCGCGAGCCGATCGACATCGGGCCGTTCACCTGCACCGGCTTCTCGGGCGGCGACCAGACGTTCCAGTACAACCCCGGGCAGAACGGCGCGTACACCTCGACCGCGGACGGCACCCTGCCGCCCGGCGCGCTGGCCTACGACACGACCTACGCCTGCACCGGCGACGCGGCGGGAACTTCGGGGGTCGGCCGCTACCGCCTCGAGCTGTACGTCCCCCAGCGGCTCGCGATCACGTCGCCCGAGCCGGTGATGGGGCCGGGCGGATTCCCGGTGCTGGACGTGGTCACGACCGAGGAGCTGGCGTTGGAATGGACCGGCGGGGACGGGGTGAGCGAGCTGTCCGTGAACCTCACCGGTCGCGACGGCGGCATCTCGTGCCGCGTGGTGGACGACGGCGCCTTCACGATTCCGGCGGAGATGGTCGCCTCCGCGGGCCTGGGCGGCTTCGCGTTCGTCAACATCCTCGAGGTGCGGCGCGAGCGGACCGGCGTCGTCTGCGGGGAGGGGATCACGGACGGCGAGATCAACTGCACGGAGGCGTTGCTGCTCAACGTCCGGCCGGTCACCCCTTGACGTTGCCGGCGCACGCCGGGAGCCCCGACCTGTCCGGGCCGCCCGCGGCCGTGCGCCGTTCCGGCCGGGGTCGGCCGCGCGCTCGTCGCCGCCCGGCCCGGAAGCCCCCCGGGTTGCCGCGGCGGATCGCTCCCCTCGCGCCCGCCTCGATTCCGAGGCGGGGCGTTGCGCGACGGCGCTCGGACGGGCCGGCGGCCTAGCCGCGCCGTCCGCGGATCATCTCGGCGTAGCGGGCGGAGGCGACGGCGAGCAGTTCGCGTTGGAAGTCGATCTGATCGCGGGGGAGTTCGTCGAGGTGCGCGCGCATCTCGGCCAGCAGTTCGCCCGGGTCGCGCTCCGCCAGGATGCGCTTGACCTCGGCCTCGATGCGCCGGCGCCGCGCGTCGGCGGGCTGGACCGCGGGACGGGGACCGGTCTTGCGGGACGGCTTTGTCGTCTTCATCAGATGATCGGCACCCAGTCGCCCGTCGGCGGGACGATGATCACGACCTGCCGTTCGTCGAGCCGCGCGACGCCGTTGCCGACGACCACGATCCTCGCCTTGAACACCGCCGCCACCTCGAGCGGCGGGAAGATGCCGTTGTAGAAGGTGACGTTGAACACCACCTGCGTGCCCGGCTGCACCATGTAGAACGTCGTGTCGTCCCACCGTGCGGCGCCGTCGGGCGGCACCGCCCGGACCGGCGTGATGCGCGTGATGAACTGGCGCGCGTCGACCCCGTACAGGTCGCCCGGGTCGTCCTCCGTCGTCGTGCTCACGTCCTGCGGCGTGAAGTTCGCCAGCGTCTGGATCATGTCGACGATGTCGCGCGACACCGAGCCGTCCGCGCTCGTCGAAACCAGCGGCCTGCCGGACGCATCGACCGTGCCGGTGTCCTGGGCCAGCGCCTGCATCGCCGTCAGCCCCTCGGACATCCAGTGGTCGACGTACACGCCGATGAACCGGGCGCCGATGTCCAGCATCGCGTTGAGGGCGTCGGCGTACATCGTCGTCGAGAAACTGTACAGGTACTCGTTCGCCGGGCCGTTGTGCCACGGGGCGTCGCCGACCAGCACGACGATCGGGAGCGCGCCGGGCCGGAAGCACGGATACCCGCGCCGGGGCCGGGGCTCGTCCGGAATCGCCGGGCAGCTCTGCGGCGGGACGCTCGCTCCGCCGTCGGTCATGCCGTTGCCGGTCGCGGTGATCCAGACGGCCGGCACGTAGCTCTCGGGCGAGTCGGCGCCGTAGCCCCGCGGATTGTCGAGCACCTGCTGCAGAGCGCGCTGCACGGCGGGGACGTCGTCCGCCGTCACGTTCAGCCAGTGCCAGAACGGCTGGTCGCATCCGGTGCGCGCGCAGTCGCCGTACGAACCGGTCGGGAAGTCGTTCATCGAACCGACGCCCATCGCCACGTCGGGAATCTCCGCCTCCACGGCCGGGACGATGACCGAGGCGAGCGAGCTGACCACGTTCTCGATCGAGCCGTCCATCGAGCCGGTCGAGTCCATCAGGAAGTAGACGTCGGCCACCTGCAGGTTGGTGCCGAAGGTGAGCTCGCGGTTCTGCTCCGGTTCCAGGTAGGGGAGGATCACGAAGAAATCGTCCGCCGAGATCGTCGAGCCGTTGTCCAGCGGGTCGGAGCCGTAGGCGGTCTCGCCCAGGTCGGTCACCGTGTCGCCGTCGCTGTCGACGTTGTACGGGTCGGTGTGGTACCGCCCGTGCTCCTCGTCGTCGCCCAGCCCGTCGTTGTCGGAATCCCGGTCGAACGCGTCGGGCGTGCCGTCGGAGTCGCTGTTGCGCGGGTAGGTGCAGAAGTCCCCGCCGTTGCCCGCCTCGTCGCGGTCCGAGATCGTGTCGCCGTCCGAGTCGTCGTCGAGGTGGTTGGGGACACCGTCGCCGTCGGTGTCCGCCGTCGATTCGTACTGGTCGGCGATCGTATCCCCGTCCGTGTCGGTGAGCATGGAGCACGGCAGGATGTCGACTCCCGCCGTGTCATCCCGCCCCCCGTCCGGCGGCGGATAGTAGGGTTCGTCGCCCGGCGAACAGCCGAGCGCTCCGCTCAAGCACAGCACCGCCACGAGGATCCTTGGAAGACCGTACATGCGCGCCTCCCTCCCGGCCGGGTTCCATCCCTGCCGCCGTCGCGTTGATTGTGACGTGCCGGGCGGCCCGGCGCAAGCTCCTGTTGCCGGACGCCGTCGGGCAACCCCGGAACGGATGATCCGTCCGGCTTCCGGGCCGGGCGGTCCCCCCCGGGTGAACGGATACCGCGCGGAGTTCGAAGGATCGCCGGACGTGACCCCGGCGATCCCGGGTCTGCCGCCGGATCCTCCGCCGGTCCGTCACAGGCCGGTGACCCCGGCCGTCCGGTCCACCCCCGCCCCCCACTCCAGTTCCATGACGGGCGCCGCGGCGTGCATCCGCTGCGTCCACAGCGCGTCGTCCGCGGGGCGCGTGGTGTCCGGCCGCACGTACGTGTCGTCGCCGTCCGCATCGAGTAACAGCCCCATCGTCGGCACCGTGGTGCGCCGCCCGGAGGCGGGGTCGACGGACGCGTTGCCGAACGAGAAGTCGCTCGAACATTCGTAGGCATCGATGCCGGCGCCGTCCACGAACAGTCCGAAGCCGTCCTCGTTGCCGGCGCCCAGCGACAGGTTCGGGGCGCCGTAGACGTCGTCCCCGCCGTCGTCGAGGAGGAAGGCGTTGGAGAAGTCGTGGCCGCCGCCGAGCGTCACGTTCATCCGGCGCGCGTCGGCGTTGTAGACGTCGTCGCCGCCCGCGTCCCACAGCGCCGCCATCGCGTAGTGCGCCGCCCCGCCCTGCACGTACCACCGCGCGTCGTAGTGGTCGTTTCCGCCGCCGTCCGCCAGGATGCCGAGCGAGAACCAGTATCCGGTCCCTTGCCCGAAGATCGCGCACTCGTAGTCGTCGTTCCCGTCGCGGTCGCGCAGGATCCCCAGCCCCCCGGACATGTAGACGCCGTCGCCGCCGAGTTCGACGTCCGAGCGCCGGCCGAAGCCCGCCCCCTGCGACATGCTCGAGTTCGACCGGCCCGGGTCCTGCGGGCTGTAGTACAGCACGTCGTCCGGCTGCGCGAGGTACGTGTCGTCGCCGCCCGCGTCGTACAGCGCCGAGACCGCCAGCGAGTAGGCGAACCCCTGCACCGCGTGGTATCCCTCGTAGTGGTCGATCCCGTCGCCCTCGTCCACCAGCAACCCGATGCCGAACGCCGCCGCCCCCTGGCAGCCCGCCTCGCACAGGTACCGGTCGTCGCCCCCCGCGTCGTGCAGGATCCCGACGCCCAGCGCCCCCCAGCCCTGGCTCGTGCGCAACGAACGGTACTCGTCGCCCGCGTCGCCGAGGTCGAGCAGGATGCCGATGCCGAGCGTTCCGCTTCCCTGCCGCCCGCGCGTGGACAGCGAGAACGGCCCGTACGACCCGTCTCCCGCGTAGCGCCCGTCCTCGTCCGAGGGCAATCGCGGCGGGAGGTCCTGCGGCCCGGGTCGTTCGTCGTAGCCGTACCGGTCGGCTCCGCCGAGGTCGATGAGCAGCGACACCGGGTTGGCCGTCGAGCGGGTCGCGCCGGCCTGGACGCGGTAGACGTCGTCGCCGCCGGTGTCGAGCACGAGCAGCAGGTCCCCGGGGTGCTCCGCCGCCGTGTACTGCGTCGGCGTCGCGTCGCGCACGACGATCCGCCCGAGCGGCGTGTCGTAGGTGGCCGAGCAACCCGTCGCGTCGCGGAACCGGCCCAGGTCGGCCGCCTCGACGGCCGCCAGCAGATCGTGCGCCGCCTGGAACAGCGCGCCGTAGTCGAAGTCGCCGATCAGGAAGTCCTGCACGCGGCGATCGGTGAGCGACAGACCCGCGGCGGACGGCAGGACGATGCCCGAGATGCCGTGGAAGTACTGTCGCACCAGGACCGCCGAGGCGGCGATGCGGGCGATCGCGGCGTCGCGTGCCGTCGCCGCGGCGTCGAGCGCCGCCACGATCGGGGCCAGCGCGTCCCGCAGTTCCGCCGGCAGTTCCGCGAACGCGGCGCGGATCGCCGCCCGATCCGCCGTCCCGCCGTGCCGCTCCACCAGCGCCGCCACGGCCCCGATCAACGGGTCGGTCGGTTCGAGCGTCGGGGTGAACGGCCGGTCGAGGATCGGATGCCCCTGCAGCGCCGCCGCCTGCCGCAACAGCGCGCGCGGCGCCGGGGCCGCGTCGAGCGCCGCGACGGTGTCCCGCACGAAGTCCTCCCCGCGCAGCCACTCGTTGTGCACGTCGTCGAACCACGGCAGCCGGAACCGGTCGTGCGCCATCTCGGCCCCGAACCATTCGAGGGTCTCGGTCGAGTACCGCAGGTCGCAGCGGTCCAGGCCCAGCGCGTCGAGCGCGTCGTCGAGCATCGAGCCGGGGACGCGCTGCCAGCACGCGCAGTCGTCGGGCAGGCAGTACCGCGCGAGGTCCGCGGGGGAGGACCCCGCCACCGGCAGGCACCGCGAACCCGCCGGACAGTCCTCCGGCCCGGCGCAGGCCTTCGAACACAGCTCGGGCAGCCGCGCCGCGACCGCGCGCAGACAGGTGTCGGCGCCGCCGCCGCAGGCCATCCCGCCGGCGCACGACGAGCCCACTCCGGCCGGCGGCGGACTCGCCCCGCACCGCTCGGGAGGCGACAGCGGGGGCGGCAGGCAGACCCGCACCCCGTCCCCCCGGTCGCCGCAGACGTTGTAGCCCGGCTCGCAGTCCTCGGGGCCGCCGCACGAACGCGTACAGAACCCGGCCGTCGTGCCCGCCGGGTCCGAGCAGGTGTCGTAGCGCCCCTCGCAGCCCCACGCGCGACAGGGGTCGCCCAGCCGCGCGACGATGCAGGTACCCGCGACCGGCGTGCAGTAGCGGCCGCCCGCCCGCGCGCGGCACTCGGCCCCCGACGGACAGTCGTCCGAGCCGGCGCAGGGTGGCAGGCAGGACATCTCGAGCCCGTCGAACGCGGCGCAGACCGCCCCGCCCGTCCCGCACTCGTCGTTCCAGCGGCAGGGCCGGCAGTAGACCTCCTCCGGCGGCGCATCGCCTTCGGCGTCGGTCGCATCCCCGGCGCCGTCGCCGTCCGGCGCGTCGCCGTCCGCCCCCGCCTCGTCCGGCTCCACGTCGATCATCCCTTCCCCCCCGTCCGCCTCGACGTCCCCCACCGTGTCCGCCGGCGTGGAATCGTCTCCGCAGGCGGTGACGAACGCCGACGCGATCAGCACCAGCCCGCCCCGTGCGATGGTCATGGCCACCTCCGCCGAACAAGGGTAGAAGGAAGGAGATCCAATTGGAACCACGTCGTTGCCGGTCGCCGGCGGGCGGATTCCGGGAATGAAGTTGACGGCCACGGGTCGACGGGTATAGGCGAGGACTCCATGAGCACATCGAGATACCGGTGCATCCACTGCGACCATGTGTTCGAGGTCGAGGGCGAGGCGGGGGCGGAGCTGCGCTGTCCGAAGTGCCATCGCGTGCACGACCAGGTGCCGGTGGCGGAGACGTCCGGCGAGCCGTGGTACCGGCGCAACGTGACGATCGGCGCGGCGGTGCTGCTGTTGCTGGCCGGCGCGGCGGTCCTGGTCTACGTCCTGCGGTCCGGGTCGACCCGGAGCGGCCAGCCGGAGCCTCCGCGGATCCCGGCGGCCAGCATCGCTGAGGTGGAGGCGCTGGTGGGCCGCGCGCCGGAGACCGCGGGGACGGACCTCCTGCTGGGCAAGGTCTCGGGCTCCGCCACGGACAAGGCCCGCGCGCTGGGGACGCTCCTTCGCGCGCTGGTCGACCGGCAGCAGCTCGCCGTGCAGGACGTCGAGGCGCCGCTGGACCTCCTCGAGCGCGAGCTGCTCGACCCCGTCCCGCTGCTCGAACGGCTCGGCCAGGGCCCGCCGTCGGTCACTTCGCTCGAGGCGGCGCTGCTGGCGCTGCGCGTGGCGCGCGCCGTCGGCCTGACGGCCGACGTCGTCCGCGTGGAGCGGTACGGCGCGGCGCAGGCGCCCGCCGACCCCTCCGGGCTGTTCGGCCACTACGCCGTCGCCGTCCGGGACGGGGCGACCACCGTCCATCTCGACCCGACGCAGCCGGGCGGCGTGGCCGCGGAATCGCCCGAGGCGGTCGTGGTATCCGACGCGGCGTGCGGCGGGATCCTCGAGGCGTACCGGGGGTTGAAGGCCTTTCTGCCTCGGCCGGATCGGCCTCGACCGGATCGGATGGGCGCCTCCCAGCACCTCGACAAGGCCAAGACGCTCGCCGGCGACCAGCCCGCCGTGCGCATGGCGATCACCTTCACCTCGCTCCAGGAGGCTCCGGGGGACGCGTTCGCGCAGTGCGAGGCGGTCCTCAAGTCGGCCACGCCGTCGCAGCAGGTGGCGGTGGCCGAGATCTATGCCACGCTGGGGCGGACGGACGAGGTGGAGCGGCTGCTCTCCGAGGCGGAGCGCGTGTATCCGGCGTGGCCGCGCATCCCGCTGGTCCGCGCCCAGCTCGCGCTGCTGCGCGCCGGCGTGCTGGCGATGGCCGAACTGGCGAAGGGGCATCCCGGGGCGCTGCCGCCCGAGGCCGAGACGCGCATGAAGGAGCAGATCCAGCGGCTCGGGCTGTCCGAGTCCGACAAGCCGGACGACCAGTTCGCGATCCTGCGCCGGCAGCTCGATGCCGCCGACAAGCTGGGCGGGTCGCGCAGCGCCGGCCGGATGCGCGAACTGTACGCCGTCACCGCCTCCGACTACCGCCTCAGCCAGGGCGACCTCGACGGCGCCCGCGCGCTGCTCGAGGAGTCCTCCCGCGCGAACCCGGACTCCCCCACGACGGCCCTGCCGCTGGCGGGCCTCCTGATCGCGACCGGCGACGAGGACGCCGCGCGCCGCGTGCTCGAACCGGCCACGGCGAAGGCGGGCGGGACGATCGATCAGCTCATGGGCGCGGCGCGGGCGCTCGGGGACCAGATCCGCCAGAAACTGCAGCTCGCGGCCGCCCCGTCCGTCCGTCCATTCGACCTCTCCGCGCCGGGCCTCGGCGTGCCGCCGACCGAACCGTCGCTCCGCATGCCGAGCCTCGGTGGTTCCCGCCCCGGCGGCCTCGGCCAGGGCCTGCAACTCCGCTTCTGACGGATCCTCGACGGCGGCCGCAAGCCGCGGCCCGTCGCCTGGACCGTGCCGTTCCCCGCTCGCTCCGCGGTCGTTCCCGGGCTTGCTGTCGACGAGCCGGCGGAGCGTTCCGGCGAACGACCGCCGGGTCGACGGCCGCCGAAGACCTCGAACCGCTCGAACCCTGTCCGTTATTCGTTCGTCGCCGTCGCGGCGCCTTCGCGGTAGCGGGCGCCGTTCTCGCCCTGGACCCAGTCGCGGAGGTTGCCGGGCACTCCGAGCAGACCGTTCTGGATCGCGTCGGCGAACATGGCGAGGACGGGGTTCTCGCCCATCGAGATCACGTTGACGTAGGTGACGAGCGACTTCCCCTCGCCGTACGGGGAGACCTGCCAGTAGCCGCGGGTATCGACCAGGTCGTGGGGTTGGTCCTCGATGATCGACCACGAGATCTTCCGGTTCGCGTCCTCGATCCGGTAGAGCACGTAGAACGAGATGGAAATCCAGGAGTTCCCCTGGACCATGCGGACGACCTTGCGATTGCCGCGATCCGAGATCACCTCGACCGCCAGGGTCTTGGGAAACACGCGGGGGAACGCCGCGAAGTCGTTCATCGCCCTCCAGACCACCTCGGGAGCCTGATCGATGACGACGTAGGAGGTGCCTCCGAGGTAGCCGCGGGTGTCCTCCGACTGGCGCAGCGGATGACGGACCACCTCCCCCCGGTCCAGCGCCGCCTGCTCGTCGGCGGTGAAAGTGTCGGCCCTGGCGGCGCCGGGGATCCACAACGCCAGGAAGACCAACAAGCCCAGGATCCATCTCGCCAGCCGCATCGTCCGTTCCTCCGGGAGCGTCATGTTTGCAATGGACGTGCCACGTCATGAACTCTTCATCGGAAAGCGAATCTCCCTTGCGTTTCGAGGTTTCCCCCGCCGGAGACTGTGGTGAACCGACCACAGTGTGACGGATCGACCGGACGCCGGGGTCAGACCTTCGCCTCCCCGGCCCGTCCACCCGCCTCGTCGGCGATTCGCCTTGAATTGCCCGAGCCGCAAGACCACAAGCCTCTTCTCCCCCGGACGGTAGAGGCGTTTTCGCGTGCGGGGGCAGCCTGCCCGAGCCGAATTTGCCCGGGACCCCTGCGGCTGCTATCGGTTCGGCCCGTGAGCTCTTCGCTCGCACGCGGCGCCGGCGTCGTCGGCGGCGCCACCCTCGTCAGCCGCCTGACCGGCATGGTCCGGGACATGGTCATCGCGGCCTGGTTCGACAGGATGGCGACCGACGTGTTCTTCACGGCGTTCACGATTCCCAACGTGCTGCGCCGGCTTCTCGGGGAGGGCTCGCTCACCTCGGTCCTGGTCCCGGTCTACACCGAAGTCCAGGTCAAGCAGGGCGAGGCGCCGGCGAAGCGCTTCGTCGGCGCGGCCTTCGGCACCGGCCTGGCCGTCCTGCTCGGGGTCACCGCGCTTGGCATCCTGCTCAGCCCCTGGATCGTGATGGCCTACGCCTGGGGCTTCCAGAGCGAACCCGGGAAGTTCTCGCTGTGCGTCTCGCTGACGCGATTCATGTGGCCGTACCTCGTGTTCGTCGGGCTGTGCGCGATCGCGATGGGGGTGCTCAACGCGCATCGCCGCTTCTTCTGGCCGGCGTTCTCCCAGACGTTGTTCAACCTGTCGATGATCGGGACGACGATCCTGGCGGCGGGATGGCTGGAGTCGCATGGGATCCATCCGATCTGGAGCCTGGCGATCGGGGTCCTGGCGGGCGGGGCGCTGCAGTTCGCCTCGCAGATCGTCCCGCTGCGGCGGATCGACCGCCTGCCGCGGCCGCGGCTGGAGCGGCACCCCGAGGTGACGAAGGTGGCGAAGCTGCTCGGCCCGAGTGTGATCGGGCTCGGGATCTACCAGCTCGACATCCTCCTCTCCCGGCTGTTCGCCTCGCTGCTCCCGGAGGGTTCGGTGACGTACCTGTACTACTGTATGCGGCTGGTGGAGCTGCCGCAGGCGGTGTTCGTGATGGCGATCGCGGCGGCGGCGCTGCCCGACCTGTCGCTCGCCTCGGCGAAGGGGGAGACCGACGCGCTCAAGCGGACGTACGTGCGGTCGCTGACGATGTCCTCGTTCGTCGCCGTGCCGTCGGTCGTGGGTCTGGCCGTGCTGGCGGTGCCGGTCGTGGCGGTGCTGTTCCAGCGCGGCGCGTTCACCTGGGAGATGACCGGCCACACGGCCGACGCGCTGGTCTGGATCGCGCTCGGCATCCCGGGCGTGGCCGGCGTGCGCAACACCTCGCCGGTGTTCTACGCGTTGCAGGACACCCGGACGCCGGTGAAGATGTCCGCGCTGTCGCTCGTGCTGTACATCGGGCTGTGCCTGGCGCTGATGGGCCCGTGGAAACACGTCGGCATCGCGGCCGCGATCGCGGCGGCGCCGACGGCGCAGTTCCTGGCGCAGGTGGTGTTCCTCCGCCGCAAGATCGGCGCACTCGGCCTCCGCGCCGCGTTCGACCAGCTCTGGCGCCACCTCGCGTCCGCCGGGGTGATGGTCGCAGCGTGCCTGCCGGTCGCGAGCCTCGGGCGCTGGTCCGAAGGGGGCACGCTCCGCAACACGCTGGTGCTCGCGGCCGCGCTTCTCGCCGGCGGCGCGACCTACGCGGCGGCGGCGTGGGTCTTCGGCGCCCGGGACGCCCGCGCGCTGCTCGACGGCCTGCGCCGCCGGCTCCGCCGGAGGGCCGCATGAGCCGCCCCGGCCTCCGCCTCGAAGTCCTCGGCGAGATCCGGCGCCCCGGCGAGACGCCCGACCTCGCCCGGCCCGTCGTCGCCGTCGCCGGCCGGTCGAACGTCGGCAAGTCGACGCTGCTCAACGCGCTCCTGGGCCGCCACCGCCTGCTGCGCACGAGCCGCACCCCCGGTTGCACCCGGGCGATCCAGCTCGTCTCCGTCGCGGCCCGCGACGCCGCCTTCGTCGTCGCCGACCTGCCGGGCTACGGCTACGCGGCCCTGTCGCGCGAGCGGCGCGACTCGTGGGGCCCCCTGATCGAAGGGTTCCTGCGCGATACCCGGCGGCTGGCCGCCGTGCTGATGTTGATCGATGCCCGCCGCGGCCCCCAGCGCGAGGAACAGGATCTGCTCGACTTCCTCGACGCCCTCGGCCGGCCGACCCTCGTCGTGCTGACCAAGTGCGACAGGCTCCCGCGCTCGAGAAGCCGCGCGGCCGTCGAACGGATGAAGGGACGGCTGGCGGGCCTGGAAACCTACCCCACCGCCGCCGCCGAGGGGGAGGGGCTCGACGCGCTGTGGCAGGCGATTCTGCGGCACGTGCGCGCCGCGACCGGCGCCCCGGCCGCTGCGGCCGGGACGCCCCCCGCCCGGCCGGCCGGCACGAAGGGAGGAACCCGCATGGCCGACGACCCCCACCGCGAAACGTTCCTGCGCGCCCGCGACGCCGCGCAACAGGGCCGGCACGACGAGGCGATCGCGCTGTGCCACGAGATTCTCGAACGCGACCCGGCGCACCGCGGCGCGCTCGACCTGCTCGGCTTCGCCCACTTCTTCAAGAAGGAGTACGCCACCGCCGAGCAGTGGTGCCGCCGGACGCTCGAGCACTACCCGAATCACGCCTACGGCCGCAAGGGCCTCGGGCTGTGCCTCGCCCGCCAGGGCCTGCTCGACGAGGGGCTGGTGGAACTCCACGAGGCGATGCGGCTCGAACCGAAGTTCTTCGACCCGTACTGGGACACCGCCGTCGTGCTGCGCGACGCGGGACGCTTCGCCGAGGCGCTCGAGACCCTCCGTCGCGGCTTGCGGGAACGGCCCGACATGGCGGGTCGGGCGCGCGCCTTCCTCGCCGACCTCGAGGCGAAAGTCCGTCAGGACGACCCGGAAACCGCCCGCTAGGCCCGCCGGTTTCGCGATCGCGGCGGCGAGAATGGGGAGCCGCGGCCGGCGTGGCGGCCTGCCACACCCGCCTACATTCCCTTCGGATCACTGCCGATTTCTTGTTTCCCCTGATCGGATGTTCTAGCGTCGGGCCGCACCACGGAAGTCGGGGCCGCCACCCGGCGGTGACGGCCGAGGGAGGTTGGAAGATGGTGACGCGGATCGGGTTGCTTGCGGCGTTGGTGATGGCGGCGGCCGGCGGCGGCGCGGGTTGCCGCAAGGGGGCGACCGAGGGAACCGACACGATCATCCTGGCGGCGTACACGGTGCCGAAGGAGGCGTACGAGGAGCGCCTGATTCCGGCGTTCCAGAAGTACTGGAAGGAGAAGACCGGGCGGGACGTGGCGTTCCAGACGTCGTACGTCGCGTCGGGGGCGCAGGCTCGGGCGATCGTCAACGGCCTGGAGGCCGACGTGGCGGCGCTGTCGCTGGAGGGGGACATCGACCTCGTCACGAAGGCCGGGTTGATCAAGCACGACTGGAAGTCGAAGGGGCCCGCCGGCGGCATGGTCACCGCCTCGGTGGTGGCGCTCGGCGTCCGCCCCGGCAACCCCAAGGGGATCAAGGACTGGGAGGACCTGACGCGGCCGGACGTCGACGTGGTCACGCCGGACCCGGCGACCTCGGGCGGGGCGATGTGGGACATCAACGCGGTCTGGGGCGCGGCCCTGCGCCGTTCGGGGGGCGACGAGGCGGCGGCGGTCGAGATGCTCCGGCGGGTCCGGGCGCGGATCAAGGCGCTGGACACGTCGGGACGCGAATCGATGGCGACGTTCGAGCGGGGGGTGGGGGATGTGGCGATCACGTACGAGAACGAGCTGCTGTTGCGGTTGCGCAAGGGGCGCAACTACGACCTGGTCCTGCCGCCGGCGACGATCCGGATCGACAACCCGATCGCGGTGGTCGACGCGAACGTGGACAAGCACGGGAACCGGGAGGTCGTCGAGGCGTTCGTGGAGTTCCTGTGGCGCGAGGACTCGCAGCGGGTCTTTGCCGAGTACGGGTTCCGGCCGGTGGTGCCGTCGGTGGCGGCGGAGGTGGCGGATCGTTTTCCGCAGCCGCCCGAGCTCTTCACGGTCGAGGATCTTGGCGGGTGGACGGCGATCCGGGAGAAGCTCTACTCGCAGGACGGGATCTGGGCGCGCGTCAACCGCGAGGTGGCGGGGTCGTAGGCGGGGCCGCGCGTTCCCCGGCCGTTCGGGACGCGGGCGGCGCGGGTCGCGGCGGTCCGGCGGAGCGGACGGGAGCGGCGGAGCGGAGGGACGAAGGGCGGTCCGGATGAAGCTCGGCGGGCGACTGGGGAAGCTGCTCAACGCGCCGGGATTCCACCGGCCCGCGCTCCGCTCCCTGGCGCTCGGCTACCTGCTGATCCTCGTGATTCTTCCCGCCGGCGGACTCGTCTGGTCCGCGCTCGCGCACGGTCCCGTCGTCTTCTGGCGGCACGTGGTGCAGCCCGAGGCTCTGGCGGCGCTCCGCCTGACCTTCGTGGTGGCGACCGCGACGGCTCTGCTCTCGGCCCTGCTCGGGACCGTCGCCGCGTTCGCGATGACCCGCTTCCGCATCCCCGGCCGCGGGGTGCTCGACGCGGTGGTCGATCTGCCGTTCGTCGTGCCGACCGCCGTCGGCGGCCTGATGGTCTTCGCGCTCTACGCGCCGTCCGGGCCGCTGGCGGGGGCGACCTCGGCCCTGGGGCTCCAGATCCTGTACGCCAAGCCGGGAATCGTGCTGGCGCTGATGTTCGTCACCTTCCCGTTCACGATCCGCGCCGTCCAGCCGCTGATCGAAGGGCTCGATCTGGCCGTGGAGGAAGCCGCCGCGACCCTCGGCGCCACCCGCGGGCAGACCTTCCGCTGGATCGTCTGGCCCTCGATCGCCCGGGGCGTCGCCACCGGGGCGCTGCTGTCGTTCGCGCGGGCGCTGGGCGAGTTCGGGACGATCGTGATCGTGTCCGGGAACCTCCCGTACAAGACCAAGGTCGCCTCGGTCTACATCTACGGGGAGGTCGAGTCCGGCCGTCCCGAGAGCGCGGCCGCCGTGTCGCTCGTGCTGGTGCTGCTGTCGGCCGGGCTGCTGCTGCTCTCCGACCGGGTCCTCCACCGGAGACGTCGCGGGCGCCGCGTGCCGGTCGTCGAGACCGGGTCGCTCGGCGCCGCGGCGGAGGGCCGCCGATGAGCGTCGGGCGCGACCTGACCACCCGCGGGGGCCGCGTCGCCGTCGCGACGACGACCTACCTCTACTTCGCGCTGATCCTGCTCCTGCCGCTCGGCTGGCTCGTCTGGGAGGCCCTCGGGTTCGGCGCGACCGCGCTGCTGGAGAAGCTCCGGTCGGACGCCGCCCTCCACGCCTTCTGGCTCACCGCCGTGATCGCCGCCCTGACCGCCGTCCTCAACGGCGTCTTCGGCATCGCGCTCGCGATCACCTTCACCCGCCAGCGCTTCTTCGGCCGGTCGCTGGCCAACGCCCTGATCGACATGCCGTTCGCCGTCTCCCCCGTCGTCGCCGGGCTGATGATCATCCTGGTCTACGGTCCGCGCGGGCTCCTGGGATTCTTCTTCGAAGGGGTGGGCCTGCCGATGATCTTCGCGCTGCCGGGCATGGTGCTGGCCAGCGTCTTCGTCACCTTCCCGTTCGTGGTCCGCGAGCTGATCCCCGTCCTCGAACAGGCCGGGACCGAGATGGAGGAGGCGGCGCGCACGCTCGGGGCGCCGCCGTGGGCGGTGTTCCGCGAGGTGACCTTCCCCACGATCCGGGGTGCGTTGGCCTACGGTACAGCGCTCACCGTCGCCCGGTCGCTCGGCGAGTTCGGCGCGGTGCTGGTGGTCTCCGGCAACATCGCGCTGCGTACGCAGACCGCGCCGCTGTTCGTGTACCAGGCGTACGCGGACTTCGACATGCCGGCGGCGTTCGCCGCGTCGCTGGTCCTGATCCTGGTCGCGATCGCGATGCTCGTGCTGCTCGGCGTCTGGCGGCGCCGCCGCGATCGGCTCGAGCGCCGGAGGGTGTAGGAGGGCGAGGCGGAGATGCGCATCGAGGTTCGGAACCTGTCGAAAGCCTTCTCCGGGGTCCCGGTGGTCCGCGACGTCTCGTTCACCGTCGAGGAAGGACAGCTCGTGGCCCTGCTCGGACCCTCCGGCGGCGGCAAGAGCACGATCCTGCGCATCGTCGCCGGCCTGGAAGATCCCGACGCCGGCAGCGTGACGCTCGGCGACCGCCGCGTGGAGCGCGTGCCGGCGCGCGAGCGCGGGATCGGCTTCGTCTTCCAGCACTACGCCCTGTTCCCGCACATGACCGTCGCCGACAACATCGGCTTCGGCCTCAAGGTCCGCAAGCAGCCGCCGGGCGAGGTGGCGCGGCGGGTCGAGGAGATGATCGCGCTGGTCGGGCTGCAGGGCCTGGGGGAACGGTATCCGCACGAACTGTCCGGCGGGCAGCGACAACGCGTGGCCCTCGCCCGGGCCCTCGCCCCCTCCCCCCGCGTCCTGCTGCTCGACGAACCGTTCGGCGCCGTGGACGCCAAGGTGCGGCACGACCTGCGGACCTGGCTCCGCCGCCTGCACGACAACGTCGGCGTCACGAGCGTTTTCGTCACGCACGACCAGAGCGAGGCGCTGGAGATCGCGGACCGGGTGATCATCGTCCACCACGGGCGGATCGAGCAGAACGACACGCCCGAGGGGATCTGGCGCGGCCCGGCCAACGCCTTCGTCGCCGAGTTCGTCGGCGCGACCAACCGCATCGCGGGCCGCGTCGCGGGCGACGAGATCGATGCCGGCTTCCTCCGGCATCCGCGCCCCGCGGGCCTGGAAGACGGCGCCCCCGTGCTCGTCCTGGCCCGACCCGCGGAGGTGATGCTGCACCCGGTCGGCGAGGACGAATCGCCGGCGCGCGTCCACCGCATCTCGTTCGTCGGACACTCGATGAAGGTCGAGGTCGAGGTCCCGGGGCACGGAACGTTGACGGCCGAGATCCCCCCGGCGGTGGTGCGCGCGAAGGAACTGGTCCCCGGCCGGCCCGTGCGCGTGACGCTGTCGGCGGCGCAGATCTTCCCGAGCGACACGACGCCGCCGGGCACGATCACGACCGCCGCCCGCCGGCAAGGCCGCCTGTCGTCGCTGTTCTCGCGCCTCCGCCGCGCCCGCGCCTGACGCCGCGGCGACCGCACGGAGCGGCGAGGCTCTCTCGGCCGGGCGCGCCCGGACGACGCGACCGCCGCTTGCGCGGCCGCCTCACGCGTGCTGCAATCCTTGCACGGGGATGACGGGGGGCCGAGCAGGGGGGTGACGGCGGGGCGACGTTCGGAAAGGCGGTGCGACATGAAACGGATGGAACGGTGGTGGGTCCCGGCGGCGACGCTCGTCCTGCTCGCCGCCGGCTGCGGCTCGTCGCCGGGTGACTGCGGCACCTGCGACCCCGGCTTCGTCTGCTACTTCGGCACGTGCGTCCCCGACCTGGACGCCGCGGGGGCGGACGCGGACGCGGACGGGGACGCGGACGCGGACGGCCACGAGATCCCCGGGGCCGACACGCCCGTCGAGGTCGTCGCGGAGGCGGAGGCGGACACGGTCGAGCCGCCGGTCGACGTCCCGGTCGATGTCGCGCCCGACATCGCGCCGGACGTCGCGCCCGACGTCCCCCCTCCCTGTCGCGACCCGGTCGGGCACGACGAGGACGACGACGGGATCGATGACGCCTGCGACGCCTGCCCGACCGTGCCGGATCCGGATCAGCTCGACGGCGACGGCGACGGCCTGGGCGACGCCTGCGAAGCGCGCGACCCCGGCCTGCTGTCGCGCCTCGATGCGTTCGCGGCGTTCCTGGACAACCGCCTCGAGACGCGGGCGCGGTGGCTCAACAACGGCGGCACCTGGACGCCGGCTCCCGACACGGTGACGGGCAGTTCGAGCCCCTACGGCGCCGATCGGTGGCTCGAGTCGCGGGCCGACGCCCCGTACGCGGCCGAGGCGCGGTTCCGGCCGCGGGAGGCGCCGCGCTCGGGCAGCAACTACACCGGCGTGCTGTTCGGCTTGCAGGGCGGCACGGGCGGCGCGGCGGCGACGTGGTGGGGGTGTTTCTTCGAGTGGGACGCGCGCACGCTGACGCTCTGGCGCAACGACGGACGTTCGATCACGAACGTGGCCAGCGCCGCGGGCGCGGTCGAGGACAACGCGACGCCGCGCGACGCCGCGCGCCGGCTGCGCGCGATCTGGGACGGCCGCCAGATCGTCTGCACGTTCGACAACGAGGCGGGCGGGCACGGCGAGCTGGCGCACGCGGTCGATCCGTTCACCGGGATTTCCCTGGCGGGGATGGGAGGCCTGCGGGTCTACAACGAAACCGCGGCCTTCCTCTCGTTCGTGCTGTACCGCTGACCTTCGTCGTCGTCCGTCGCGCGGCGGTTCCACCCGCAGACATCTCCTGCCCGGCCGGGACGACCGGGATGGGCGGGAGCGGCATCGCGCGCGGCCGCGTCCGGGGAGCGGGACGAGCCGTCGAGCGGCGGGGGTCCGGCTCGCGGATCAGCCGGCGATCTCGGCGACGAGCTGCCCGGTCTGGACCGACTCGCCGACGTTGACGGCGACCTTGACGACCTTGCCGTCGAGCGGCGCGGGGATCGGGACGTTCATCTTCATCGCCTCGATCGTGACGATCGGGGCGCCCCGCTTGACGGCGTCGCCGGCCTTCGCGTTGACCGCGATCACCCTGCCGGGCATCGGCGCCGTCACGCCGCGCGCCCCCGCGGTGCTCGGCGCGGCGGGG
>JAAZOP010000250.1 GCA_012797735.1 Myxococcales bacterium | reverse complement strand
GCCGGGGATTCCGCCGCCGCGGGAGCCGCGGGCGGAGCGGCCGCCGGAGTCGGTGCCGCCGCCGGACGCTCCTCCGGCGGCGGAATCGACGGTTCGGCGGCGGTCGCCGCCGCCAGGGCCTGCTCGGCCAATCCGCCCGGCAGCGCGTCGTCGCGAGCCGGCTCGGGCGCCGGCAGGGACTCCTCGTCGGAAACCTCCTTCGCGTACGCGAACTCGGTACGGGGCGGCGGAGCGCCCTTGCGGCCCGTCTCGATCAGGATGCCGTAGAAGGAGAGCCGCGTGATGATCCGGAGCGTCTCGAGGTCGTCGAACGGGGCGGCATCGATGATCTCGAGCAGGGTTCGCGTGCCGTCGGTCAGACGGATGACGGCGTTCACCTCGTCGGGGATCTCGTCCAGGCGACCGATCAGCTCGCCCGCATCGACCATGAACACGGTGTCGAGGGGCGGGAGCTGTTCGATGAGGCGGCCCCATTCGTCGAGCCGTCGCATCCCCTCCATCAGGATTTCCTGGGTGGCGAGGTGGATCGTGCGGCTGCGGCGCACGGGGCGGAAATCGACGTCGAAGTATCCTTCGGACCAGGTGAGCAGGCGGTAGACGGCGGCGACGCCGCGATGCCGGCCGACCTCGGCGTCGGCGATCTCGCCGTCCTGGAAGGAGATCACGCCGCGTTCGGCGCCGCGCGTCAGGTGCAGGGCGCCGGTTTTCTTGCTGAGGTCGACGGTCTGGATCAGGTCGACGAGGCCGATGTCGTCGAGCGACCCGCTGAACTTGGTCTTGGCCCCGCGGCTCTCGAGGCTCTCGCGCTTCTTGCGCTGGACGATCAGCCGCAGGCGGGCGACGAGTTCCTTCACGAACACGGGCTTGACGAGGTAGTCCTCGACGCCCTGTTCCAGGCCGCGGACCTTGAACTCGACCGACCGCTCCTCGGAGAGGAACAGGAACGGGATCCCGGCCCACTCGGGTTTGTCCTTGATCGCCTTGAGCAGCGCGAAGCCGTCCATCTCGGGCAGGGCGACCTCCGAGAGGATGAGATCCGGCGGGGAGATCTCGACCTTCCGCAGGGCATCGAAGCCGTTGGCCGCGGTCGTGACCGCGAACCCTGCGTTCTTCAGGCTGACCTCGAGAAGCCGGAGGTCTTCCGGGTGGTTGTCCACGATGAGGATGCAAGGTCGCGACACGGTCGCACTCCTTGGCGGCTGCTAGCCCCGGCGGCATTCTCAAGGCACGCCAGCGAACTGTCAAGGATCACGGCAACCGCGGTGCGAAAGCGGCACCGAGGCGGCCCCGGCCGCGGTAGACTGGCCGGGATGACCGATCCGACTTGGCTGGCGCTGGACATCGGGACGCACACCGTGCTGGCCGCGGTGGGCCGCGCGGCCGCCGGACGTCTGGCGGTGTTGGACGACCGGCAGTGGTTCGCGCGACTCGGCGAGGGGGTGCGGTCTTCGGGCCGACTCCGTCCGGAGGCGGTCGCGCGCGCGCTGGAGGCGCTGGCCGAGGCGCGGGGGCTCGCCGAGCGTCACGGGGCGCGGATCGCGGCCGTCGCCACGCGGGCCTGCCGCGAGGCGTGCAACGCGGAGGAGTTCCTGGCGCCCGCGCGCGACGCGCTGGGCGTGCCGGTGGAGGTGGTGGCGGGCGAGCGGGAGGCGGAGCTGACGTTCCGCGGCGCGGCGAGCGGCCTGGGGGTGACGGATCGCGCGGTGTGGGCCGACGTCGGTGGCGGGTCCACCGAGATCATCCTCGCCGAGGGCCGGCGCCCCGAGGGAGCGGTCTCGACGCCGCTCGGGGCGGTCGCCCTGACCGAGTCGTGGTTGCGCGGCGACCCGTACGCGCCGGCCGAGCTGCGGGCGGCGCGCGAGGAGATCCGCCGCCAGATCGACCCGCTCGGCCTGCCCCGCGTTTCGCTCGTCGTCGGCATCGGCGGAACGGCGACGACGCTGGCAGCCGTGGAGCGCGGGCTCCCGACCTACGACGGCTCACAGGTCCACGGCCTGCGCCTCTCGCGTGCGACGCTCGCGGCACACATCGAGGCGCTGGCGGCGTTGACGCTGGCGCGGCGCTCGCAGGTGCCGGGGCTCGCGCCCCAGCGCGCGCCGGTCATCGTGGCGGGCGCCCTGGTGCTCGACGAACTGCTGTCCGCGACGGGCGCCGGGACGCTCGTCGTTTCCGACCGCGGCGTCCGCCACGGCGTGCTGCTTGACCGGCTCGGACTCCACGACTAGTTTGCCCACGACGGGAGTGTTCGCATGACGGCCAAGTCCGTCGCCGACCGCCTGCTGGCGGCGAAGTTGATCACGCCGGAGCACCACGCGGCCGCGGTGTACCGCGAACGCACTTCCGGCCTGCCGGCCGCGGACTTCCTGGTCGAGCTCGGGGCGATCCGCGAGGAAGACCTGCTGCGGTTCCTCGCCGCGGAACTGCGCACGCAGTACCTCAGCACGGAGCGCCTGCGCGGCGCGACCCTGCCCCGAACGCTGCTGGAGATGGTGCCGCTCAAGCTGGTCGAGGCGACGCAGATGATGCCGATCCGCTACGACCCGCGGACGCGCGTGCTGGCGGTGGTCACCGCCGACCCCGAGAACCTCGACGCCTTGACCCAGATCCGGGCGGCGGCCGGCGTCCGCGACGTGCAACCGGTCCTGGCGCGGGCCGCCGCCGTCCGCGCCGCGATCGCCCGCTGGTACCGCAACGATCCCCGACCGTTCGAGGATCTCACCGACGGCCCGGCGCTCCACGTCGCCGACCTGGTGGGCGCGGCGGACGAGGGCGGCATCGATTGGCTGGAGCGCACCGACGGGGACAATCGGGCGCAGTGGAAGATCCGGGAGCCGGCCCGTCCGGGCGAGGCCGAGGAGACGACCGGCGGCGCTGTTCCGGCGCGGCCCGCTCCGGGGGCGGCACCCCCCGCCGGGCGAGGCGCTCCGCCGCCGGGCCCGGCGCCGTCGACGACCGCCGACGCCGGCGCCGTCGCCGCCGCGGACTACCTCGAAACGCTCAACATCCTCATCAGCCTGCTCGAGAACTCCCGGGCCGAGCTGCGCGGCCATTCCGCCGCCGCCGCCCGCCACGCCCGCGACCTGGCGGCGCGTGTCGGCGTGCCCGAAACCGAGGTCCAGGCGATCATGGCCGCCGCCTACCTGCACGACCTCGGCAAGGGCGCCCCGTTCCACCTCACCGCGCTGAACGTCGCCGAGTGGGAGGGTCATCGGGACGGCGCGCGCAAGCGTTTCGAGACCCCGCTGCGCCTGCTCGAGACCGTCCAACTCCGGCCCGAGACGGTGCGGGCGATGCTGCACATGTACGAGCGGTTCGACGGGGCGGGGTTCCCGACGGGTCTGCGCGGCAAGGAAATCCCGCTCGGCGCCCGCATCCTCGCGATGGTCGACACCTACGCCGACCTCACCCAGAACACCCGCAACCCCTTCCGCCGCACGCTCGGCCCGGCCGAGGCGATCGGCGTGCTCGACCGTTACCGGGACACGGTGTTCGACGGCGACCTGATTGACCTGTTCCGCACGGTGGTCGCCGGTTCCGACCTGCGCCAGCGGCTGCTCGCCGGTCGCCGCCCGATCCTCGTCGTCGATCCCGACGTCGAGCAGTCGGCGGCGCTGGAGCTGCGCCTCCTCAGCCGGGGTTTCGACGTCCATGTCGCCCGCGGCGCGGAGGCCGCCCTCAAGCAGCTCGAGGAGGCCGACGTGGACCTGGTGGTCAGCGAGGTGGACCTGGAGCCGTTCGACGGTTTCGAACTGCTGCGCCGCGCCCGCGCCGCCGAACGCTCGCGCCGCGTGCCTTTCCTGTTCTTCGCGGCGCGCGCCGCGGCCGAGGACGTCGCGCGGGCCTTCGAGCTCGGCGCCGCCGACTACGTGGTCAAGCCGTCCACCACCGAGGTGCTCGTCGCCAAGATCCGCCAGACGCTCGAACGCCGACCCGCCGAGACCCGCTCCGCCGGCGTCTCCGGCTCGCTGGCCGACATGAGCCTCCCGGACCTCGTGCAGATCCTCTCCCAGGGGCGGAAGACCGGCAAGCTTGTCGTGACCGCCGCCGACGGCCGCAAGGGCGAGATCGAGTTCCTCGACGGTCGCGTCGCCAACGCCGCGTTCCAGGGAAAGACCGCCCAGGAGGCGTTCTACGCGATGCTCGTGATCCAGCAGGGCACCTTCGCCCTCGACCCGGCGTTCCGCCCGAACGCCGTCGTGATCGGCGAGAGCGCCGAGGCGCTGCTGCTGGAAGGGATGCGGCGCATCGACGAGGCGGGCCGCTAGTGTTGTTCGGCGACGACCGCGCGCGCTCGGGCCGGCGACGGCTTCCGGCCGTCGTCGCGGCGCTGCTCGCGGCCGCCGGCGCTCCGGCGGGCGGGTGTCGGGGCGAGCGTGCGGCCTCTTCCACGGCGACGGTTCCGGCGGCGGCGGATTCGACTCCGGAGACCCCCGCCGCCCCGCCGCTCGACGCCGCAGCCGCGCCGGCCGCTCCCGTCGAGGCCACCCCGATCGCCGGCGCCCCGGAACCTGGGCTCGCCGCCCACCTCTCCCGGGTGCCCGAAGGGCCCGGACGGCACGTCGTGTTGCGCGTCGATCTGCGCGGTCTGGCGACGCGCCCGGAAATCCGGGCCGCCGCGCGCCGCCTGCTCGGCCCGCTCGACGCCGCCGGCTCCACCGACGCGGCGTGCCTCGCGGAACTCCTCGGCGCGGTGGACGCCGTCACCTACGTCTGGCGGGAATCCGACGGTCCCGACACCGGCATCGCGCTGATCGATGCCGCCGTGGGCCTGCCCGCGGCGCTCCCCTGCCTCCGCAGCCTGGGTCTGGTCCCGCCCGCCCCGGCCACGCTCGACGACGGCCCGCTCGCGCTGGCGCCGCAGATCTCCATCGCCGCCGCCGGCGACGGGACGGTGGCGGTCGGCGCCACCGAACTGGTACAGGCCGCCTGCTCGGGATCGCCACCCCGTCCGCTCTCCCGTTCGGCCGCCCTGGAACGGGCCCGAGCCCTGGCGGGCGCGGCCCCCGTCTGGGTCGCCTGGTTCGAGCCGGACGGGACGGCGACGACCGGTGACCTCGGCGGGTTCGGCCTGCGCATCGCCCCGCGCCTCGGCGTGACCGGTACGCTGGTGTTCGCCGGCCCGGGTCGCGCCGAGGCGTTCCGGAACCGGGCGGTCGAACTGCTCGCCGGACTCCACCGCGCCGGGGAGTCGGTGTTGCAGAAGGCGGAAGGCCTGCTGCCTGCCGCGGATCTCGCGCCGCTGCGCGCGGTGCTCGACGCGGCCCGCGATGCCAGCTTCACGCTCGACGCCGGAACGCTCGCCTTCGAGACCTGGTTCCCGCCCGAACTCACCCTGCCGGAACTGCTCGGCGCGCTGCCCGCTCTCGCGCCGATCCTGGACCTCCTCTGACCGTCGCCGCGGCGATGCCCGCAGAGCGCCGCCCCACGCCGGGCCGGGCGCTCCGCAGCGAGGGCCGAACGAGGTCCGAAGCGCGCTGGTATCGCCGGCGGCGCCCGTCTATACTGATGCTCCGAGAGCAGGCGCGCCCGGACCGGCGGAGGAGAACCCCGATGAGCAGCGCACGTCGCCGAGACCGCCTTCTGGTCCTGACGCTCGCCGTCGCCGCGCTCGGGGGAAGTCTTGCGGCCCTCGGCTGCGGCGCCGTCGGTGTCGGCCTCGGGTCGCTCGGCCTGGTCCTCGGGGCCGGCCTCCTGTACCTGGGCCTGGCTGCCGCCCAGTCCGGCTGCTACCAGAGCCATTCCGACGAGGACGCCGACGCCGAGTTCGGCGCCTGCCTCTCCCCGCCGCTCGACGACGCCGGCGCCCGTGAGGACTACCACGCCTGCCTCTCCCCACCGCTCGACGACGCCGGCCGCGAGGACCTCGGGCCGTGTCTCGGGACGCTTCCCGACGAAGGCCCGTGCCTCGAGCCGCCGATCGATGCGGGGCCGTGCCTCCGTTCGGCCGCCGACGAGGGTCCCTGTCTGGGCGTGCCGTACGATTCCGGTCTGCCGCCCTGCCCGCCCGAGTACTGCGACATCTGCCTGAACGCGCCGATCGATTGGTGCGTCCTCGACTGTCCGCCGCCGGACGCGGCCCGGGCGGTGCCGGCCGGGGCCGAGGAGCCGGGCGAGCGGCTGGCGCGGTCGGGGATCCTGACGGAGGAGCAGTTGTCCCGGCTGCGCCGGCTCCGGGGTCGTTCCGGATAGGCGTCGATGGGGCGGGGAAGGGAGGACCAGGCGGTGCCGAAGACGATTCGTCCGCGTTCGATCCGTCCGGTGGTCGTCGCCGTGGCGACGGCGGCCGCATGCGCCGCGGCCGCGACGGCGCTGGGTTGCAGCGCCGCGGCGATCGGCCTGGGTTCCGTGGGCGTCGGCGTCGCTGCGCTGGTCGCATATCTTCTTGCCGCGGTCGGCGGTGGGACCGCCTGTTCGTCGCGCGGCCCGGTCGGCACCTGCCTCAGCATCGTCGCGCCGCCGCCCGAGGACGTGGTGGAGCCGCCGGGACCGTGCCTGCAACCGCCGTATCCCGAACCGTGCCTGGAATATGCGCCGGTCGAGCCGTGCCTGGAATACGTGCCGGTCGAGCCGCATGCGGACGAGTGCCTGTCGATTGCGCCGAGTCCCTGCCTGTCGATGCCGGCGCCGCCGGCCGATGCGGGCGCGGTGGAGTCCGAGGACGCCCGGCCGCCGGCGATGCGCCTCTGCCTCTCGGTCATGCCCATCGAGGGCGAAGTCGTGCGGCCGGGCGGGAAGGCGGTTGCGCCCGACCCGCGGGCCGAGGCCGCCTCGGCGCATCACCTCGCCGCGGCCGGCGTGCTGACGGAGGACCAGGTGCGGCGCCTGGCCCGCCTGCGCGGCGGTCGCTGAGCGACGCCGCGGGTCCCGATGAAGGTCACGACCCTCTCCTGCGAGATCACCGCCCGCTGCGCCCATCGCTGCTACTACTGCTACAACGTCTGGAAGGAGCCCGACGCCGGCGTGGCGACGAACGAGCTGCCGGCGGCCGAGTGGGAAGCGCTGGTGACGCGCGCCGTCCGCGACTCGGGCGCCCGGCACCTCTCGATCACGGGAGGCGAGCCGCTGGTGCGCGACGATGCGTTGGACGTGCTCGCGGCGGCGAAGCGCGCCTGCTCGTCGGTGTCGCTGATCACGTCCGGCGGGCGGCTGCGCGACGCGGCGGCGGAGATCGGGCGGCTGGGGATCTCGCCGGTCCAGCTCACCTTCCTCGCCGCGGATCGCGCCGCGCATCGCGAGCTGAAGGGGCTGGACAGCTTCGACGACCTGGTCGAGGGGGCGATCCGGCTGCGCGAGGCCGGCGTGGAACTGCACGTCTGCTTCGTCTGCACGCCCCGCACCTGGCGGCGCTTCGGCGAGGTGCTGGAGCTGGCCATGGCGCTCGGCGCCCGTCGCGTCGCCTTCAACCGCGCGTCGCCCGCCGGCTGCGGCGCCGAGGCGCCGGCCGACGTGATGCCGACCGCGGCCCAGGTGGCCGAGGCGCTGCGCGTCGGCGACTGGGCGGCCGCCCGGTACGGACTGCGCATCTCGACGGCGATGCCGATCCCGCGCTGCGTGATCGACCCCGCCCGCTACCCGAACATCCGCTTCACCACCTGCTCCGCCGGCAGCGATTCGCCGAACCCGGTCGTCGGGCCGACGGGCGAGGTGCGCCTGTGCAACCTGTCGTCCGAGGTGCTGGCGGACCTGCGTCGCGACCCGTGGTCGAAGGTCGCCGCGGCGCCGTACCGGCGGCGCTTCCGCCGGGCCGTGCCCGCCCCCTGCCGGTCGTGCCGCGAGCGCGAGCGGTGCGGGTTCGGCTGTCGCGAGGCGGCGCGCGCCTGCCACGGCGACCCGAGCGCCCTCGATCCCTTCGTCGCCGCCGCCCGGGACGCGGAGGCGCCGCGATGAAGCCGCGCGTGCTGCTGGTCCAGCCCGCGTCGTTCCCGTCCCGCTCCCAGGACTTCGGCGTGCCCCACCTGCTGGCCCTCGCCGGCTGGGTCGAACGAGCCTGCGGCGTCGAGCCGGTGGTGCGCGACCTGCGCCACGAGCGGGAACCGGCGCGCGCCCTCCGCGAAGCGCTCGACGAGTGCCGGCCCCGCCTGCTCGGCCTCTCGTGCTACGCCTCCTACGACTACCTCGATGCCGTCGCCACCGCCCGCCTCGCCCGCACCGTCGCGCCCGCCGTCCCGATCGTCGCCGGCGGCTACCACGCCTCGGCGTGCCCCGAGGACTTCACGCGGCTCCCCGAACTGTTCGATTTCGTCGTCGTCGGCGACGGCGAGCGGCGCTTGGCCGAGCTGACCGCCTGGGCGATCGGCGGCGGCGAACGCCCGCCGCCCGTGCTCGTCGCCGATCGCCCGCTGGACCCCGGCGATCTGCCCCCCTACCCGTTCCACCTGCTCGAACGGTACGCGCACCGCGCCCGGGGCGGCGCCAAGCTGCAGATCAACCTGTCCCGCGGCTGCCCGCATCGCTGCGCGTTCTGCATGGAGCGCGCCAAGCCGGACCGCGTCTGGCGCCCGCTGCCCCCGGAGCGCGCCGTCGAGGAGTTGCGCCGGCTCGACCGGACGTTCCCGCTCGCCGACGCCGTGCTCCACGTGACCGACCCGCTGTTCGGCATGCAGTCGGCGTGGCGCCGCGAGTTTCTCGAACGGTTCGCCGGGTCGGGACTGCGACCGAGGACCGCCTGGACGCTCACGCGGACCGAGGGCTGGACGGCGGAGCAGCTCGCCCTGGCCGCGACCGGCCGCCTCTCGCTCGGCATCGGTCTCGAGTCGGGCTCGCCGTGCCTGCTCGAGCGGATGGGGAAGACGGGCCGCCCGGACGAGTACCTGGAAGGGTTCCTGCGCTTCCGCGACGACGCGGCCCGCGCGGGAACGCACTGGGCGGTCAACGTGCTCGTCGGCCACCCGGGCGAGACCCGCGGGACGATCGAAGAGACGCTCGCCTTCCTCGACCGCCTGTTCCCGCCGGGCCGACCGACCGGGGGCTGGCTGTCGGTCGATCCGTTCCGGCTCTACCCGGGCAGCGAGGTGCACCGCCGGCGGGATCGCTGGACCGCCGAGCACGGCGCGCGGTTCCACGCGCCGGAGTGGTGGCGCGAGGCCGGCGATCGGGACGTGACCTCCGAGCTGGTCGATCCGTCCCGCGAGCTGGACGCCTTCGCCCGTCTGGAGGCGGCGTACACGCGCCTGCGCCCGGTCGCCCTGCGCGTGGCCGCCGACTTCCGTTGCGCCGACGCGGGCGCGGCGCCGGTGTTCGCCCGGTCGCTCGAGGAACAACGCGACGCGCTGTCGCCGGAAGCCTACGAACGGCGGCTGCGGGTCTACGCGGTCCGCCATCCCGGGCCGCGGCTGCCGGCACCGCCGCCCGCACCGGCCGACCTGGGGCTGGAGCTGCTGCGGGACGACGCG
>JAAZOP010000249.1 GCA_012797735.1 Myxococcales bacterium | reverse complement strand
GCGCTGGTCGGCGGCGGCCGCGACGCGGCCCGGCTGCACGTCGTGGTCGAGGGACGGCGCGACGGGCGTTGGGTCGAGTTGGCGCGGCTGGCGAGCCCGGCGAACGAGGAGGTCCTGGCGGCGCGCACCGCGGACCTGGGGCCCGGGCCCGCGGACCAGGTCGTCGTCCGCGTCGTCGACGCCTCGACCGAACCCTGGGGACACATCCTGGCGGACGCACTGACGTTCGTCGATCTGCCGCAGGACGACCGTTGACACGGCCCCCGCGGCACCGGAAGGGCGCGCCGCGTCGTCGCAAGCGCGGGACGAGGCGCGGGAGGTCCGGGGGAAGGAAGCTCCGGCCGGCCGCCTGCCGGGAGAACCGCGCGCGGCGCCGGGGAGCGCCGGGGCGCGCGGGTCGCTACGCGGCCGCGTCGGCCGGCTTCGCCTTCTGGATCGGCAGCTCGAGGCCGTACCCGGACTTGCGGTCGTCGGCCTTGAGCAGCAGCGCGACGAAGATCGCGAGCAGGCCGAAGCCGGCGAAGATCGCCATCGGCAGCGTGTAGTCGTAGTGGACGATCGTGGTGGTCTGCACGGCCCCATCGACCGTCTGCGTGACCGTCTCGCGGCCGGTGACGCAGTAGTTGTCGAGCACCCAGCCGATGAGGTACGGAACGCCCATCAGCGCGACCAGGTTCTGCAGGAAGAAGATCAGGGCGTAGGCGGTGCCGAGCTGCTTCTCGGGGATCAGCTTCGGAACGGACGGCCACATCGCGGACGGGACGAGCGAGAAGCCGACGCCGAGGACCAGCATCGCGGCGATGGCGACGGCGTAGTGGTCGAGCGCGGGGACGGTGAGCAGGACGTGGACGAGGAGGATCAGGCAGGAACCGATGATCATGATCGTCGCGCCCTTGCCCTTCTTGTCGTAGACGCGGCCGAAGACGGGCGTCAGCAGCATCGTGCCGAACGGCAGCATCGCCGGGATCAGGCCGGCGACGTCCTCGGCGACGTGGTACTTCTGCACCATCAGGTCGGTGGCGTACTTGAGGAACGGGAAGACGGCGGAGTAGAAGATCGAGCACAGGATCGCGATCAGCCAGAAACCCTTGCTGGAGAGGATCCGGCCGATGTCGGAGATCCGGAAGGCGTCCTCGCCGCCGGCCTCCGCCGGCTTCTCGGGCTCGGAAGCCGCGAGCTTGCGGTCCATGCTGCAGTAGACGAGGAAGACGACGAGGCCGACGCCGAGGAGCAGGACGCCGACGAGGACCGGGGTGGCGACGCTGGTCACGCCGGCCAGGGCACCGGAGGTGCCCAGGGCGAGGCCGGTGCCGATGCGGGCGACGGCCACCTGCAGGCCCATCGCCAGCGCCATCTCGTACCCCTTGAACCACTTGGCGATCACCTTCGTCGCCGTGATCCCGCACATCTCCACGCCGACGCCGAAGAACGCGTAGCCGACGCCGGCGAGCAGCACGGGCAGCTTCGCCCCGAGAACGACGGTGTCGGTCTGGGCGGCGGGGGTCAGAGCCCACCAGTTGAGGGCGGTGCCGCCGAGCATCAGGCCGATCGCCAGCATGCCGGCGAAGCGCGGGCCCATCTTGTCGAGGATGATCCCGCCGATCACCAGCATGCCGAGGAAGACGTTGAACCAGCCGTAGGCGCTGGTGTACAGGCCGTACTCCGCGCTGCTCCAGTGCAGGTGCTGTTCGATCAGCGGCTTGAGCGGCGAGGCCACGTCGGCGACGAAGTAGCCGCACAGCATCGTGAACGACACGACCGCCATCGCGGCCCAGCGGGCGCCGGGGGAATCCCGGAGCGACTTCTTGACGGCTTCCACCATGGTCACCTTCCCCTCGTTCGCGGCGCGCCGGCGCGAACCACGCGCCCGCCCCGGAACCGCTCCGACCCGGAGCGGCGCGACTATCGTCCGTCGCCCGGCCGAACGCAAGGGTGTCGGCGCCACGGCCAGGGTGTCGCCGAAGTCCGCATCGCCGGCCGGCGCCCGGGCTCGCGCCGGCCCTTGCCCCGCCGGTGCGCGGCCCGGTAGCATCGCGACCCGTGGAACACGGCGGGCCATCGGGCACGACCGGCCGGGGTTCGCGGCGGCAGCACCTCCGCGAACAGCGGGAGCGGCACGGCCGCGGCGCCGTCGCGGCGCTGCCGGTCGAGCATCCGCGCGAGGTGGCGACGGCGGCCGGACGGGTGACGGTCGAGATCTGGGGCCCGCCGGGGGTCGCCCCCGGCCGGAGCCAGGCCTGGTTGCCGTCGTTCGCCTGCCCGCTGGCAAGGAACGCGCTGGAGTGGATCCTGCGGGGCGAGGTGCGCGCGGTCGCCGAGCTGCTCGTCGTCCCGCACACCTGCGACTCGCTCCAGGCGCTCGGCTCCCAGGTGCTCGACCTCGGCGCCGGCGGCGGCCTCCCCGCCGTCACCTTCTACCACCCGCGGACGCTGGACCCCGCCGCCCGCGCCTCGTTCCTGCGCGACGAGCTGCGCCGCTACCGCGCGGCGCTCGAGCAGCGCCTCGGGCGGATCGGCGAGGAGGCGCTGGCGTGGGCGGTCGAGCGGCACCGCGAGGCGGACCGGCTGGCCCGCCGGCTGCTCGACGAGGGCCCGCGGGAGGGGTTGTCCGAACCGGAACGGTTCGCGCTGCTGCGGCGGCGCGAATGGCTGTGGGTCGAGGACCAGGTCGCCGCGTTCCGCGCGGCGCTCGAACGGCCCGCGCTGCCGCCGGAGCGGTTCGGCGACCGCGTGCCGATCCTGCTGTCGGGAATCGTCGCCGAGCCGCCGGGGCTGCTCGAGGAGCTGGACGGGGCGGGGTTGCGCGTCGCGGTCGACGACACGGCGGCGCTGGGGCGGCGGCTGCCGGAGCTCCTGCCGCCGGCGACGGGCGAGCCGCTGGAGGACCTGGCCCGCCGCTACGAGGCGCTCGGGCCGTGCTCGACGCGCACCGGCGACCTCGACGCGCGGATCGCCCGGGTCGTCGAGCGGGCGCGGCGCGCGGCGGTGCGCGGCGCGCTGTTCGTGATCGTGGCGCGCTGCGAGCCGGAGCTGTTCGACCTGCCGGCGCTCCGCGCGGCCCTGCGGGAGGCGGGCGTCCCCTCCGCGACGATCGAGACCGACCTCGAGGCCGGGTGGCCCGCGGCGATGGGGACGCGGCTGGAGGCCTTCGCCGAATCGCTGGGCGCTCGGGGGGGTGCCCGATGACGGTGTGGCGCCGGGCCCGGCACCTGCTGGAGGCGCGGCTGGCCGGACCGGCGGTGCTGGCGGTGCAGTCCCGCCGGCGGCTGGCGAAGCTGGCGCGCAAGCCCGCCGCCCCGCCCTTCGGCCCGCCGCTGCGGGCCTCGGTGGCGCTCCGCGGGCTGATGGAGCGGTACTACCTGGAGGGGCGGACGGCGGACGGGGCGCGGCCCGTGGCCTGGATCACGAGCGGGGCGCCGGTCGAGGTGCTCCGGCCGCTCGGATACTACGTCGTCTACCCGGAGAACCACGCGGCGATCTGCGGGGCGCGGCACGCGGCGCAGGCGGCCTGCGAGGCGGCGGAGCGCGCGGGGTACTCGCGCAGCCTCTGCAGCTACGCCCGCACCGACCTCGGCACGCTGTTCTCCCGCACGACGCCGGTCGGCCGGGTGCCGAAGCCCGACCTGCTGGTCTGCTGCACCAACATCTGCCAGACGGTGGCGGGCTGGTACCGGGCGCTGGCGCACGAGCTCCGCGTGCCGCTGGTGGTGGTCGACACGCCGTTCCTCCAGGGAGGCGAACGGCCGCACGATCGGACGTACGTGCGGCGGCAGATCGAAGGGCTGGCGGAAGCGGCGGAGCGGGCGGCGCGGCGTCCGCTCCGGCTCGCCGCGCTCGAGGAGACGCTCGGCCGATCCCAGGAGACCGCGGCGTTGTGGGGCGAGTGTCTCGAGCAGGGGCGGCGGCGGCCGGCGCCGTGGTTCGGGCTGGAGTCGTTCCTCTACATGGGGCCGATGGTGATCCTGCGCGGCACGCCGGAGGCGATCCGGTTCTACCGGGCGTTGTTGGCCGAGCTGCGGGAGCGGGCGGAGCGGGGTGTCGCCGGGGTGGAGGGCGAGCGGGTCCGGCTGCTGTGGGACAACCTGCCGATCTGGTCCGAGCTGCGCCGTCTGTCCGATCTGCTGGGGCGGTTCGGCGCGAACCTCGTCGCCGCCACCTACACGCACGCCTGGTCCGACTGCGCCGACCTGATGCAGCCGGGCGACCCGTTCGACGCGCTCGCCCGCACCTACCTCTCCGTGCTGCTCAACCGCGACCTGGCGACGCGGGCGCGCGACCTCGCGGCGATGGCGCGGCGCTTCCGCGCCGACGGCGTGCTGTTCCACGCCGACCGCTCCTGCAAGCCGTACTCGCTCGGGCAGCACGGCCTGCGGGAGAAGCTGGCGCGCGAGCACGGGGTGCCGGGCGTGGTGATCGAGGCGGACCATTCGGACCCGCGCGACGTGGCGTGGGAGGCGACGGCCAACCGCCTCGAGGCGTTCCTCGAGGGGTTCGCGCCGGGGAGCGGGCGGTGACCGACGGGCGCCGGGTGGGGATCGATGCCGGCTCGACCACCTGGAAGGCGGTGGTGATCGAGGGCGACGGGCGGGTGGTGGCGTCGCGGGTCGAGGCGGCGGAGCCGCGGGTCGAGGCGCAGACGCGGCGGGTGCTCGACGAGCTGCTGGGACCGGCGGCCGGCCCGCGCCCGCCGCTCGGGGCCACCGGCTACGGCCGGCGGCGGGTGCCGGACGCGACGACGCGGATCACGGAGATCGCGGCGCACGCCGGCGGCGCCGCGCGGGTCGTGCCGGACGCCCGCTTCGTGCTCGACGTGGGCGGCCAGGACGCCAAGGCGATCCGCCTCGGGCCCGGCGGCCGCGCCGTCGAGTTCGCGATGAACGACCGCTGCGCGGCGGGCACCGGCCGGTTCCTCGAGAACGCCCTGGCCCGCCTGCATCTCGACTGGGCGGACCTCGAGCGGACCGTGGGGGCGGCCGCGCGCCCCGCGCGGATCTCCTCGACGTGCGCGGTGTTCGCGGAGACCGAGATCGTCGGATTGCTGGCCGATGGCGTGCCGGTGTCCGAGGTGGTGCGCGGGCTGGTGGAGGCGCTGGCGGAGCGCCTGGCGGCGCTGCTGGCGCAGGTGCGGCCCGACGGGCCGATCACCGCCACGGGCGGCGTGGCGCGCAACCGCGCGCTGCTCGAGGCGATCGCGGCGCGGGTCGGGTGGCCGGTGCGCGCGGCGCCGGAACCGCAGCTCGTCGGGGCCCTGGGAGCGGCGTGGGCGGCGGGTCGCTGAGCGGCACCCGTTCACGGCCTCCAACACGACTGGCCAGAGAACGAGTGGCGCGCCGGCGAAGGCCGCGCCCGCGCCGATGCGCGGGGGGTCCGGGGGACGCAGAGGCCGCGCCGGGGAAGCCGCCGAATTCCGGCAGATGTGCGGCCGGGCGGTCCCCCCGGGTGAACGGATACGCGGAGCGTTCAGCGCACGGCGCGGTAGCGCAGGTCGTAGAGGTTGCCGATGTACCGGCCGGTGAACGACTCGCCGAGATTGAACAGCTCCCACACCGACGCCGGGGCGTCCTCGAAGCCCTGGGCGTAGATCCCCAGGCGCTGCGGGAAGCTCATCGCCGTAAAGCTGGGCGGGAGCGGCGGGAAGCGGAAGGTGGTGACGTTCTTCGGGAGGATCACCAGCCAGTTCAGCGTCCGCAGGTCGCTGGAGTAGAGCCACAGCACCGCGTAGCTGGCCCAGTCCGGCAGGGTCCAGGCGGCGGTCGCCGACGAGACGGGGAACGGGGTGGCGACGTCCGCCGGCGTGGTGAACACGGGCGGCTCGAGCACCTCGATCGTCGCGCCGTCGGCGGGCAGGCCGTAATGGCGCATCTCGCAGAAGACGGTGAAGGTGTCGTTGCCCGGGATCTGGAACGTGGCGATCGCGTCGGCCTCGGGGAAACCGGCCAGGTCGGCGACCCAGCCGATGCGGGCGGTGAGGCCGAGCGGCGAGGCGCTGGCCGCGACGCTCTCCATCGTGCCGACGCGGGCCCCGTCGGTGTCGGTGAGCCCGAGCAGTTCGAACAGCAGCACGTAGTTGTCGCCGGTGGGGACGACCGGGGTCGAGGGGAACGCGTCGAAGCCGGCCGGGTAGGCCAGCGTGACCGTCCGGTGGGTCATCGCCGGCGGGGTGGCGGGCATGGCGAAGTCGAGCACCGCGTCGGGGCACGGCTCGGCGCTGCAGGAGTAGGTCGCGGTCCCGCGCGTGTAGTTCTGGAGCTGGCCGGTCGTCAGGTCGACGGCGAACGCCTGGCCCTGGATCTCCTCCCAGTCGGTGCCGACGGCGATCTCGGTGGCGTAGGTGTCGTCCGGCTCGCGCGTGAACGCGTCGCGGAACATGCCGGCGCCGGACCAGACGGAGACGGCCGCGCGCTGCGTGTCCCCGAGGCCGGTCACGGTCCCGGTGACCTCGATCTGCGGCGTCTCGGCCTGGCTGGGCAGCAGCACCGGTTCGGCGAGCTGCCGGTCGACGGCGACGTAGGTGACGTAGCTGTAGCCCTGCTTGAAGAAGGTGACGGTCGGCGGGTCGGCGGCGAGGTCCAGGCCGTCGATCGTGACGTAGCCGTCGAGGTCGGTGACCAGCCAGCGGTCGCCGGCCGAGGTCCGGACGAGGACCTCGACCTCGTCGAGCGGTTCCTCGGTGTCGCCGTCGAGCACCTGGAACTCGAGGGTGCCGGTGCCGCCGTCGGCGTCCGCATCGGCGTCCGCGTCGGCGTCCGCGTCGGCGTCCGCATCGCCGTCCGCATCGGCGTCCGCGTCGGCGTCCGCGTCCGCGCCGACCGCGTCGTCGGCTCCGCCGTCGTCGGCGGTGTTGTCGTCGTCGTCGTCGTCGCCGCAACCGGCACAGAGCGCCAAGCCCAGGGCGGCCGACCAGGCGAGCCAAGTTCGGGTTCTCATCGCAGCCCTCCGTGCGCGTCGCCGGGTCACCGCGCGGACCCCGCGGGGTCGTTCCGTGCCGGAGTCCGACGGCCGGCGAGCGACCGAAGTGTAGTGCGCGGGGGGAGGTTCGGCAAGGGGTTTGACCGGAGGCGTCGCGATCGGCCTTGCGCGCGCACCGGGGATGTGACAGGTATTCGCGCGTCGGAAGGGTGAGGTTCATGTTCGACCCCGTGGGAAGGCTGATCGCGGGCAAGTACCGGGTCACGCAGCGGCTCGGGGGCGGCGGCGTGGCGGACGTGTACGAGGCGGTGCACGAGGAGATCGGCCAGCGGTTCGCGATCAAGATCCTGAAGCCGGAGTTCGCGGCGTTTCCGGAGGTGGCCGAGCGTTTCCTGGTCGAGGCGCGGGCGGCGGCGGCGGTGCGCCATCCGGGGGTGGTGAAGATCTTCGACTTCGGCCGGCTCGACGAGGGGATGCCCTACCTGGTGATGGAGCTGCTCGACGGCGAGAGCCTGGCGGACCTCCTGGAGCGCAAGCGGCGCCTGCCGCAGGAGCAGGCGATCGCGCTCTGCCTCCACGTGCTCGACGCGCTGGAGGCGGCCCATCGGGCCGGCGTGGTGCATCGGGACCTCAAGCCGGAGAACGTGGTGCTGGTCCGCGGGCCGGGGGGCGAGCCGTGGGCGAAGCTGATCGATTTCGGCATCGCGCTCCTGGGGCGGATCGGGCCGGCGGCGATCCGCCAGACGGTGCAGGGCACGGTGATGGGGACGCCGTTCTACATGGCGCCGGAGCAGGCGCGCGGGGCGCTGGACATCGATGGCCGCGCGGACCTCTACGCCCTGGGCGTGATGCTGTTCGAGATGCTGGTCGGCAAGCTTCCGTTCACGGGGCGGACGCCGGCCGAGGTGCTGACGCGGGTGTTGACGGAACCGTTCCCGTCGGCCCGCGCCGCGGACGACTCGATCCCGGCGGCGCTGGACGACGTGATCCTGCGGGCGACGGCGCGGAAGCGCGAGCAGCGGTTCGCGTCGGCCGCCGAGTTCGCCGAGGCGTTGCGGCCGTTGCGCCCGGAGATGGTGGCGGTGGAGTTCGTGGCCGACGACGAGGCCGGGCGGGACGCCGAGGGGACGGCGGTGCGGCGACTCGCCGAGCTGGCGCGGCGGAGCGAGTCGGGTCGCGCGTCCGGGATGACCCCGCCCCGTCTCTCGGCGCCGCCGCCGCTG
>JAAZOP010000024.1 GCA_012797735.1 Myxococcales bacterium | reverse complement strand
TTCGGGTCGGACGTCGCCGGAGCCCGCGGGGGCCGCGCGCCGGGCCGGGCGGACGCGGTCTTCGCCGGCGTCCGTCCGTCCGTACCTGCCGGACGACTTGCGCGTCGTCACGGGGGGTCGCCCTCCGGCGGCGACGAAGGGGACTGCATGTCGCGCGACGTGCGGTAGAACTCTTCCTCGAGCGTCCGGAACGCCGCGACGACGTCGGGGTCGAACTGCCGGCCCTCCCCCTCGACGATCATCCGGCAGGCCTCTGCATGCGGGAATGCGGGCCGGTAGCAGCGGGCGGACGACAGCGCGTCGTAGACGTCCGCCAGGGAGACGATGCGCGCGGCGAGGGGGATCGCACCACCCTGGAGCCGGTCGGGATAGCCCGTGCCGTCCCACCGTTCGTGGTGGGACCGCGCCACATCGACGCCCATGCGCAGGAACTGGTTGCCGGGATACCGGCGGAGCACCGCGGCCAGCGTCTCGGCGCCCAGCGCGCAGTGGGTCTTCATCTCGTCGAACTCCTCCGGGGTGAGCTTCCCGGGTTTCAGCAGGACGGCGTCGCGCGTGCCCACCTTGCCGATGTCGTGCAGCGCGGCGCTCTGGTAGAGGTGTTCGATGTACGCGTCGGTCAGCTTCGCCGACTGTACCCCCATCTGCCGCATCCGTTCGGCCAGCCGGCGGCTGAACGTCTGCACCCGTTCGATGTGCCGCCCCGTGTCGTCGTCCCTCGTCTCGGCGAGCTTGGCCAGGGCGAAGATGATCGACATCTGGGAGGCGGTGACGGCCTTGACCTGCTCTTCGACGCGCCGTTCGAGCCGAGCGTTGTGTTCGTGCAGCTCCTGCTGCAGCCGGTGAAGGCGCAGGTGGGTCCGAACGCGGGCCAGGACCTCCTCCTCGTGGAACGGCTTGGTCACATAGTCGACCCCGCCGGCGCGGAAGCCTTCGACCTTGTCGCCCGCAGCGTCCAGGCCGCTGACGAAGATCACGGGAAGCTCGCGAAGGCGTTCGTCCTGCCGGAACCATCGACAGACCTCGAGGCCGGACATTCCCGGCATGCGGACGTCGAGCAGGACGAGGTCCGGTCGATCGGCGATCGCCGCCTCGACGGCCAGCCTGCCGGACGGGACCGGTCGAGCCTCGTACCCGGCCCGTTCGAGGATCCCGGCCAGGACACGCAGATCCTGGCGGTCGTCATCGACGACGAGAATGCTGGTCTTCCCGGAAATCGTGCTCATGCCGGCCCTCGCCTAGCGGTCCAGGATACCTCGCAGCGCTTCGTAATCGAACCCGTCGGCGAGGCGCCGCAACTCGGCGGCCTCCGCAGGCCACCGGGCCGCCACCCCGTCGAGAAGCTCCAGGATCCGCGCGCGGCGCGCGGCGACCACGGCCTCCCGCAACCTGGCGCGAGCCTCGACCGGAAGGTCCCGCAACGCCGCCGCGAGCCGCTCCGGCCCCGGCGGTTCGGCCTCGAATCCGGGCGGCGGCGTGAGCGGCCGGGCGGGTGCGCCGACTCCCGCGTCCAGCGTCTCGCGGATCTTCCGCACCAGCGCGGTCGTCGTGAACGGCTTGGCGAGGAAGCTCGCGCCGGCTTCCAACTCCTCGTGGCCCTCGACCACGTTGCCGGCAAAGCCCGACATGTAGACCACCTTGAGCCCGGGATGCGCCGCGACCAGCCGCTGCGCCAGCGGCCAGCCGCCCAACCGCGGCATGACGACGTCCGTCAGCAGCAGGTGGACCGGTCCCGCGAAGCGCTCCACCACGCGCAGTGCTTCCTCGCCGTCCGCCGCAAGGAGCACGGAGTAGCCGGCCGCGCGCAAGGCCCTGGCGGCGACCTCGCGCACCGCCGGCTCGTTCTCGACGACCAGGATCGTCTCGTCGCCCGTGAGCCGGGCGGGCGCGACGGCCGGCGGGGGTGGCTCGACCTCGGCCGCCGCCGGCTCGCGTGGCAGGTAGATCTTGACGACCGTCCCCTTGCCGAGTTCGCTGTAGACCCAGAGGTGGCCGCCGCTCTGCTGGACGATGCCGTGCACGGTGGACAGGCCCAGACCCGTGCCCTTGTTCCGGTCCTTCGTCGTGAAGAACGGTTCGAAGATCCGCGCCCGCGTCTGCTCGTCCATCCCGCAGCCGGTGTCGGCGACGGAGAGCAGGACGTGGGGACCAGCCACCATGCCGTGATGTCGCCCGGCGAACTCCGCGTCCACCTCGACGTTGCCGGTCTCGATCACGAGTCGTCCGCCGTCGGGCATGGCGTCGCGGGCGTTGACGGCGAGGTTCATCAGCAGCTGTTCGGTCCGGGCGGGGTCGGCGCGCACGAGCCACAGATCGGGCGCCGGCCGGCAGACGAGTTCGATGTCCTCGCCGAGAACCCGGCGCAGCATCTCCTCGATGCCGGCGATCACCCGGTTCAGATTCAGCGGCACCGGCTGGAGCGCCTGCCGCCGGCTGAAGGCGAGCAGCTGGTGCACGAGCGACGCGGCGCGTTCGGCCGCCCGGATCACCTCCAGCAGGTCGGGACGGGCCGGGTGGTCCTCGGGGAGGGTGTCGAGCGCGAAGCCCGAGCCGTTCAGGATCACGGACAGCAGGTTGTTGAAATCATGGGCAACGCCACCGGCGAGCCGGGCGACCGACTCCAGCTTCTGCGCCTGGAGCAGCTGCTCCTGCAACCTGCGCCGCTCCTCCTCGGCCTGCCGGCGCCATGTGATGTCGCGGGACGTGCCCTGGATGCCGACGACCTTGCCGTCGAGGTCGCGCATCACGCTCGCCGTCACCTCGGTCCAGACCCGCGTCCCGTCCTTGCGCGGCATCTCGATCTCGAACGTGCCGCTCCGGTCGCTGTCGCCGCGGGCCGCCAAGTCCGCCAGGACCCGACCCACCTGTTCGTGAAACAGCTTCAACCCCTCCGGCAGCAGCATCCTCTCCAACGGCTGTTCCATCGCCTCCTGGGGCGTGTAACCGCGCAGTCTCACGATCGAGGGACTGACGTATGTGAAGCGGCCTTCGAGGTCCATGGACCAGACGACATCGACCGAGTTCTCGGCGAGCAGGCGGAACCTGTTCTCGCTCTCCCGCAGGGTCCTCTCGACCTCGACACGGCGAGCGACCTCCGCCTCGAGCTCGGCCATCCGCTCTTCGAGCGCGCGCAGCCGGGCACCGTCCGGCCCGTCCGGCCGTACCGCAGCCGACCGTTCTGCTCCGACTTGCGATTCCGCCGGCTTGGCCGGGGCCATCTGTCCCCCTCCGGTGCAGCCATCGTAACAGAAGACACGCTGCCCTGGTACCCCCCTTCTGGCTCACGGGCGGAACGCGTCCCGGGCAGCCGGCGGGCGCGCGCGCGGCGGCTCCGGCGCGGCGCCGCCGTCCGGCGTCACGGAAGTGGCACGTTCGCCCGGAGCGACCGGCGGCGAGGTCACTCGACGATGATCCAGTCGGGGCAGACGCGGCGGCCGGCGAGGCAGCTCCAGTCGCCGCCGGCGAACGCGGCGCGGATCACTCCAGGTTGATCTGCGCCAGGTCGGTGCCGCCGGTGTAGGCGTACGAGCCGGCGGGGCCGTAGCCGACGACCATCAGGCCGACCGGCTCCGTCGAGACCAGTTCGTGCGTGCCGTCGGCCAGCGGACAGGTCAACACCTCCCAGTCGGACCCGGCGAAGGAGCCGATCGATTCGCGGGTGCACGACGGGAGGTCGTCGGGGACGGCGGCGCCGTCCAGGGTCACGGCGGCGGAGCGGGGACGGACGATCGAGGCGTAGTCGCGGTCGAAGGTGTCGGGGACGAGAAAGGTGTAGAGCGTGCGGAACTGCGCCAGCGGCGGGAAGAGCGTGAACGACGGGTCGCCGGTCCGGTCGCCGACGCACCCCTGGGAGGCGAGGAACTGGCCGACGAGCACGCCGTGGTCGGCCTGCACGGTGAACGAGGCGGCGGCGTACAGTTCGCGGAACTCGCCCTCCCCGAGGACGAACGAGTCGTCCGGCGCCGGCAGGCTGGTGGAGACGGCGGTGTCGGCGTGGTCGGCCAGGATGCGCCAGACGTCGAGGTCGTACGAGCCGCGGTGCGGGCTGTGCGCGGCGACGAACTCGGTGCCCCAGGCGCGCACCGGGAAGAGCTGCTCCTCGAGATGGTCGCAGCAGCAGCCGTCGGAACACCCCGGCGGGTTGACCGTGATGCATTCGACGCCCGCGAACACGGCGACGGGCGCGGAGGCGGTGATGCGGGTGCCGCTGAAGTCGGTGACCCCCTCGGTCATGCACTGCAGGTACGGCATCTCCGGCGGACACTTCGCCTCGAGGTTGAGGACGTCGAAGGGCCCGAGCGCCGCTTCGATCGGCGTGCCGGCGGGGGTCCACTCGGCGACCGGGCCGCCGGCGCCGACGTCGGCGGTCGGGACGATCGTGACGGTCGTGCCGGGCTCGATGCCGACCACGGCGAGGTAGCCGTAGTTCGAGGAGTTGCCGAGCAGGGCGAGGGTGCCGCCGATGCCGGGGTAGCCGAGGACGCGGTACTCGGTGTCGAGCGCGTGGGTCGGGAGGAGGACCGAGGCGTCGTTCGTGTGCATCTGGTACACCGGGTTGAACTGGTAGGCGACGATCGGCGCGGTGGAGCGCACGCGGTAGGCGTGGGCGGTGAGCGCCGTGCCGGCGCCCTCGTTCAGGCCCTCGACCGACCCATCGACTTCGCGCGGCGGGAGATCGATGCGGACCAGTTCGAGCGGTCCGACGGAGCGGACGGCGGCGGTGTCCAGGACGGGGGGTTCCTCGGGTTCGGCGGTGTTGATCTCGACGGTGACGTCGATCGGGAAGGGTTGCGGGTTGGTGACCACCAGCGCGAACTGCTCGGCGCTGGCGTCGGGGTTCGCGGCGTCGCGGCCCCACCAGTTGTCGAGGTCGACGGCCCAGTACTCGCAGCCGACGTTGCTGCGGCGTCCGGCGGCCTCCGCGCAGAGGTTGACGCACAGGCCGATCGTGGCGTCGCAGGCCGATCCCTCCGTCTCGCTGCAGTCCTCTTCCAGGGTGCCGGCCTGCCCGTCGGCGGCGCAGCGCATCGAGCGCTGGCCGTCGCAGTAGTGGCGGTCGGGGATGCACGTCACGCAGCCAAAGCCCTCGAAGCAGGTCCGGCCGGTGTCGCCGCAGTTCTCCACGCCGGTCCAGACGCCGCCGCGGCACTCCCGCAGGACGTCGCCGACGCACTGCTGCCGTCCTTCGGGGGAACACTCGGGAGGCGCGTCGTCCCCCGGGACGTCGCTGGCGTCGGCGGCGACGCAGCGGCCGCCCTCGCAGACCTGCCCCGCCGGGCAGTCGGCCCGGGTCCGGCATTCGTCCTCTGCGGGGCCGCCGCAGTCGCACCCGCCGAGGAGCAGGAGGAACGGCACCCAACGACAGCCTCCACGTCCGCGCGCCTTGCCCATCGTCCCAACCTCGCTTTCCCGCTCGTCGCGTCCCGCCACCCGGGAGGGTAGCGTTCCGGGCGGCACGGGGGAAGGGGGAAGGGAGGCGGTGCCGCGCGCCGGGGCCGCGGCGGAGGGGGGATTCGGCGTGTGGAGAGACGAAGCTACGGGGCGGCGCTGGCGAGGTTCAGCGTGTAGGACGGGATCGCGGTGCTGCCGAAGGCGGTGATCCGGATCTCGTAGGTGCCGGCGGGGAGCCGGTCGCCGGACCAGGTCTCTTCCGCGCCGAAGGCGAGGTGGCTGAACAGGGTGCCGGTCGGGCCGACGATCCGGACGTCCGGGTTGCCGGCGGTGGCGACGACGTTGCCGTCGAGCAGCACCTCGCCGGTGAAGGTGATCATGTGGGAGACGGAGGCGCCGGCGGCGATCGGACCGCCGGTCTGGGCGGGAATCGCGTCGCCGGGGCCGAACGAACCGATCGACTCGATGGCGGAGCAGCTTCCGGCGCCGGCGCCGGTGCAGGCGTAGCCGAACTCGATCTCGCAGAGGCTGTTGCAGCCGTCGCCCGCCTCGTGGTTGCCGTCGTCGCACGCCTCGCCGGACTGCAGCGTGCCGTTGCCGCACGGAACGGCGGTGGCGGCGCTGACGCTCAGGCTGAAGGTGCCGCAACCGGAGTAGGAATCGGCCACGACGTAGTAGGTCCGGTCGGCGGCCTCGTAGTTCGCCAGGGTGAGGGTCTCGGCCGCCGAGACCTCGTCATCGGCGCCGGCCACGCAGAACGCGCCGGTCCGATCGGCGCAGCTCGTGGTGACCCACAGCGAAGCGTCGAACGTCGTGCCGTCCATCGTGATCGTGACCTGCGTGAAGGCCGGGACGACGAGCCGATAGAGCAGCTCGTTGGCGGTCGTGGAGTAGCCGGTACAGCTCGAACCGTCCCCCGCGGCGTCGTATTCGGTCGTTCCGGCGCAGAGATCCTGCGCCGACAGCGTGGCGCCGGGGGTGACGTCGGTCGCCGGGCAGGCGAAAGCCTCGCAGGCGCCCGTCTCGCCGTTCCAGGCGTAGCCCTCGTCGCAGATGCACACGAAGTCGTTGCGGCTGCGGAGGCACTCGCCCGAACCGTGCGCGACGCCCGCGCAGGGGTCGCCGGCGCAGCCGTCGGTGTAGCAGGCGCCGTCCTCGGCGCAGTACAGCGTCGAGTCGGGGTCGTTGCAGCCCGCGGTGGCGCACTCGGTGATCGGCGCGCAATACTGCACGGTGCCGGAGTCGCTGCCGGTGTCGCAGAACAGGCCGGGGATGCAGTCGGTGTCGGCCGCGCAGCCCGCGACGCAGATCTCGTAGACCCTTCCGCTGAAGAAATCGGTGACGGCGATGCCCACGCTGTCGGGGTCGCCGGTGCACGGGCTGCCCTCGCCCACCCAATCCGGGCCGTTGTACTGGATGCAGTTGCCGCCGCCGGACGGGTCGCAGAACGTGTCGCGGCCGGGCGTACCGGTGCCGGGGCAGTCGGCGTCGGTCTCGCAGGCACCGCCCCACGTCGCGCCCGCCGGGTAGCAGTGGTGGGTCGATTCGACGTAGCTCGACGGGTTGCACCCGTCGCAGGTCGCGCAGGAGCCGCCGCAACCGCCGGTGGCGTTGCAGTCCATGTGCCGGCTCGGGCAGTCGAGGTAATCGCAGTCGTCGTACACGCAGTCGGTGGCGTCGTCGTTGATGTGCTCGCCCGGCGGGCAGGTGCAGACGCTGAACGCCTCGCCGGTCGTGTCGACCTCGCAGTGGCCGGTCGAGGTGCACTGCGTGTCGGAGTCGCAGTCGGACCAGCAGATGCTGCCCGACGAGAGCGGCAGGCACATGTAGCCGTCGCGGCAGTCCGTCTCGCCCGCGCAGTCGGCGGCGCAGAAGGTCAGGCTGCTGCCGTAGGTGACGCACAGCCCGTCGTCGCACGAGCCGTCCGCGCCGCACTCGGTCGCGCAGTAGCCGCCGGGGGTCCCCATGGCGTACTCGGTGAGGCAGAAGCCCCCGTCGCAGTCGTCGTCGGTCATGCACGGGTCGCCGACCGCGCCCGTGGGGATCGCGACGCAATGGCCGGCGCCGTCGCAGGCGGTCCCGGTGGTGCAGGTGCTCGTGCACGTTCCGTCCACGCACGCCTCGCAGGCGTTCGGGTCGCAGGGCGGATCGCACGTCGGTCCGACATCCGCGTCGGCGTCCGCGCCGACGTCCTCGTCGCCGTCGCCGTCCGCGTCCGCGTCGGCACCCGTATCCACCGTGTCGACGACGTCATCACCGGAGTCGTCGTCGCCGCAACCGGCAAGCCCGAAGGCGCCGATCCCGGCCAGCAGGACAAACAACATCCCTCTCTGCAGCATCTTCCTCTTCTCCTTTTCCGGCGCGCGGGGTTTCCCGCCCCGCCCCCTCTCCTCGACCGCGGCCGTCTCCCGGGCCGCCCGGTCGCAGGGCGTATAGCGCCCGTCGCCCCAGGCCGCAAGGGGAATTCTGCGGTCCGGACGGAACCGGGGTCGCCGGGCCGGGCGGGGACCGGCCGCCGTCTCCGGACGTGGACGGGCGTCCCGGCCCGCGCTAGGCTTCGCCCGGCGAGGCGAGGTGCTCCATGACGGTACGATTGCGGTTCTGCTGGCTGTTCCTGGCCGCCCTGGCGCTCGGCGGCTGCGGCGACGACGACGCGGCGGCGGACGCCGATGCCGACACCGCGGCGGACGCGCCGGAGGACGTGCCGGACGATGGGCCGGCGGACACCGTCGACCCCGCCTGGTACGCGCCGGACCCGCTGGGCCGAACGACGGAGGGCAACCTGCTGGAGACGGACCCGGAGATGGTGGTGGTCGCGCCGCCGGAGCTCGCCGACGCCTGGCGGTCGTACGCGCGGCACCGGAACCTGAGCGGGGTCGCGACGCAGGTGGTGACGACCGACGAGATCTACGCCCGAACCGCGGGGGCGGACGAGGCGGACCAGGTGCGGAGCTACCTGCGCGAGCGCTACTTCGAGACCGGGCTGCGTTTCGCGCTGCTGGGCGGGGACGCGGAGCTGGTGCCGTTCCGGCGGGTCGAGGCTTCGGTGACGGTGCCGTTCTCGGGGACGTACACGACGAACGGTCCGGCGGAGCTGTTCTTCGCGGAGCTGGACGCGGACTGGGACCGGGACGGCGACGGGAGGTGGGGCGAGCGGGTGCAGGATCTGGCGCTGGAAGACCTGCGCCAGGCCGAGCTCGCGGTGGGACGCGTCCCGGCCGGAGACGCGACGGAGGTCGCGAACTACGTCGGCAAGCTGGCGGCCTACGAGGCGGACGCGAACCGACGCGGCGCCTTCCCGCTGTTCCTCAGCGACGTGGCGACCACGATCCCGCTGGTCGGCGACGTCGACGGCGCCGAGGCGATGGAGATCACGATCGGCGAGGTGTTCCCGCTCGAGTTCCGCGACAACGCGTGGCGGCTGTACGCGACCGAGGAGGCGGTGGAGAACTACGGCGGGGAGGTGCTGTCGGCGCGCCGCGTGGCCCAGCGGTTGCTGGACGGCTACCCGCTGTCGTTCCACAACGGCCACGGCTCGCACTGGAACATCGCCAACCTGCTCGACGGCGACTGGGTCCGCGGGCTGGACAACGCGATGCCGACGGTGCTGGCGAGTTGCGCGTGCCTGTCGGGCAACTTCGCGGACGTGGCCGACGACATCACGTTCGACCTGTGGACCGAACAGGGGCCCGGCGAGGACTCGGCGGGCGAACTGCTGATCACGGGTCCGTGCGGCGCGGTCGGCTACATCGGCAACACCGCCATCGGCCTCGGCCCGGTCGGCGGCGTCCAGTTCCTCGACGCGTTCTTCCGCGGGATCTTCCAGGAAGGACGGACGCGGCTGGGCGAGGCGATGAACTACGGGCGCGCCCACATCCGCGACATGAACCTCGTGGTGCGCGGCGTCCCGATGCCGGTGTCGGACGACACCGAGTGGTGGACGCTGCTGGCGGTGATCCTGCTCGGCGACCCGGCGCTCCCCGTGTGGGTCCACACGCCGCGCCCGGTCGAATTGACCGTCCCCGCGACCTACGGGCCGGGCTGGCAGGAACTGACGGTGCACGTGGCCGAGCCCGGCGGCATCCCCGCGCCCGGCGTGACCGTCGTGGCGCTCAAGGACGGCGACTTCGTCCTCCGCGGGACGACCGACGACGCCGGCGACGTCACCTTCCGTTTCCTCCCGACCGGACCGGCCGGAATCACGGTCCGCGCCACCGCCCCCTGGTTCCAGCCGGCCGAGGCGCTGATCGCGCCGCGGTAGGCTCGTTCGAACCCGCGAAGATCGGGACGATGCTCCCCGCCGGCGGGCGGTCGAGGTCAGGCGGTCGAAGGCCGGCGACGGGACGGGCGGCGGCGATCGGGTCGCGGCGCCGGCGGGCCCGCCGGCCGCGGGAGGACCGGACGACGCGGAGGCGGGGGACGACCGTCAGAGCGGCGTGCAGGCGCCGGGTTCCTCCCAGTGCAGCAGGGGCGAGCAGCGGGCCTGGCCGGCGTGGTCCGAGGGAACCTCGCACAGTTCCGTCGCCCCCGGCGTCCGCTGGAAGGTGATCGTGTAGCTCCAGTGGCCCCAGACGTTCTCGGCGAACGTGCTGCAGTAGTTGCAGCGGCCGCCTCCGCCGTCCTCCTGGTCCTCCCAGATCCCGGTGTAGATCTCGATCGCCGTGTCGCTCGGCGCGTCCGCCACCCGTTCGTGGAAGAAGCAGCGCGGGTTGTAGTTCTCCCAGCGCACCGTGCCGTCGTCCCCGGTCGTGACCTCGGCCGGCGGCGGGTGATCGGCCGCCGTCTCGCACGGATCGTGTTCCACGAGCACCCGGACGCCGGGCAGCGGGGCGCCGGTCTCGTCGAGGACGACCGTGTCCACGTTGATCGCCCAGGTGTACTCCTCGTCGCAGGTCCACTGATGGTTGGAGACGACCTTGAACGCGGCCGCCGGCGGCATCGAGGCCGACACGGTCACCGGGGCGCGCTGGTAGACCGTCCCGTCCGGGTCGGCACGGAAGGTCGCGCACCAGACGCCGGCCGCGGGAAACACGACCGACCAGTTCCAGGTGTAGGGTCCCGTGCCGTCCACGCCGATCCAGACCGGGGCGGGGGAGGACCCGGGACCGACCGCCTCGATCGCCACGTTGGTCAGCGCCTCGGGTCCGGTGACCGAGACACGCGTCGAGCCGCCGACCCAGGGGGCGCCGGGACGGAAGGCGATCGCGTAGGCGCTCCCCGCCACCGGTTCGCACGCCGGCGGCGAAGCATCGCCCGGCGCATCGCCCGGAACGTCCGGCGCCTCGGCGTCGGTTTCGTCGCCGGCGTCGCAATAGTGGCCGCCCATGCAGCTCCAGAAGCCGCCGGTGCAGGTGCATTCCATCATGCCGCAGGATGGAATGGTGTACGCGCACACGCGGCCCGGCGCGTCGCACGGAGCGCCGGGGGGCGGGGCGCCCGGGCAGTCCGACGCCCCGTCGTCCCCGGGCGCGTCCTCGGCGCCGGCGTCCACCGGCGCCGTGTCGTCGCCGCAGCCGAATCCCGCCGCGGAGAACCCCAGCACGACGACCACGAGTCTCGATGCC
>JAAZOP010000248.1 GCA_012797735.1 Myxococcales bacterium | reverse complement strand
CGGCGCTCGGGGTCGCGGTAGGGATGGCCATCGCTGGCCACCCCCCGCACAGATCCGTACGGGCGGAATTACCGCATACGGCTCTTCCCTTGGATCCGAGCGTCGAAACGCACGTCGGGATAAGGATGAAGAGTACGGGGCGCAGGAATCCATCGGTTGAAGATCGGTCTCAGTTGCTCCCAATTGGGCTTCTTCCGCTGACTACGGCGACGCAACACACGTCGCCAGTAGCGGCAGATCCGTTCTCGGAAACGCCCAAGTACGGCCAAGTTGCCCGGAACCGCATGATATCGGTAATAGCCCCCCACCACGCGTTTCAGCCACGCTCCGACCAGCACAATCGGCTCATGCATCCTCCGGCGTAGCTCCTGCTTAACCGCGAGGAGTTTCGCCCTCAGTCGCTTCGCCGCCGTCCGGCGCCAGACCACAAAGTGGCCCTTCGAGTTCCGGCCACAATAGTGGGTGAACCCGAGGAACGTGAATGTTTCCGGTTTCCCTTCTCCGCGCTTCTGTCGATCCGACGCCGCGAAGCGCCCGAATTCGATCAGTGGCGTCTTCTCCGGATGCATCTCCAGACCAAACTTCGCTAGCCGTTCCTGGAAATCTCTCAAGAACCGCTCGGCATCCGTTCGGTGCTGGAATCCAGCAACAAGATCGTCGGCGTAGCGAACGATGATGACGTCGCCCCGCGCGATTTTCTTCCGCCAGACCTCAACCCACAAGTCGAAAACATAGTGCAGGTACACGTTGGCGAGCAGCGGTGAAACTACTGCCCCTTGCGGCGTCCCCACCGTAGTCTCCGACCATTCGCCGTCTTCCGAGACTCCGGCCTTCAGCCACTTCTGAACCAGCCGCAGTATTCGGTTGTCGGCCACCCGAGGCGCGAGGAACTTCAACATCCACTCATGACTGACGTGGTCGAAAAAGCCCTTGATATCGGCATCGAGCACCCAGTTCACGCGCTTCTTTTGCAGCCCCGCGTTCAGCGCATCGAGCGCCTGATGCGGATCTCGTCCAGGCCGGAACCCGTACGAAAAGCCTTGGAAGTCGACCTCGTAAATCTCATTGAGGACGGTCACCACGGCCTGTTGAACAATCTTGTCCTCCAGCGCCGCGATGCCCAACGGTCGTTGCCTCCCGTCGGCCTTCGGGATGTAGACTCTTCGTGAAGGCTGGGCCCGGTACGTGCCACGGTGGACGCGGTCGTACAGATCAGCGAGCCGACCTTCCAACCCCGTCTTGTACTCGCGCCACGTCACGCCGTCCACTCCAGGAGCCGCATTCTTCTTCAATGCATCGAAACTCTCCCGCAGCAGGTTGAGCGTCACGTGATGCAGCAAAGCCGTGAATCGCTCTTTTCTCCTTTCCCGCGCCGCTCGGCGCACGCCGCTCAACCCCTGGGACACCCGTGCTCCGCTCTGTGTCGGTGGGGTGTTGGATTGCGCGTCGTTCTCCTTCTCCTTGGGCTGCCGCCTTCCCTCCACAACCTCCGCCGAGGGTTGCCCCTCTTTGTTCGGCTGCTTCATCGGTACTACGCAGCAGTCCGACTCCTCCATCGCGTGCATGCCCGCATTACGGCTCGGCGCCTTCGCGGACCGGTCTACCGTTTCGATAGATGCTCTGGAGGTCTCCCGGTTCTCGTGCATGTTGTTTCTCGACGTGCCAGGGTCTTCGACCACGCCGCGTCCCGCCCAGGCTCGCGATTTTGTCGCCTCGAACGGATGTTGCCTTCCCACTATGCAAACAGTGTCGGCACGCGGTTCGTCAGTTATCGGGGCTCAATCGCCCGGCCCACCGATGCCTCTGTCTACGCTTCGCCGTACACCTTACGGCGTACCACGCAAGACTCGAGGTCAGGATGGAGTCGCTGCTCCTTTCCTGTAGGGCTCTTTCATCCCCTACAACATGCCGGTTTATCCCGGCGCACGCGCACTCTGCATCCCCCCGCCGACGGTGATCTCCTTCTGGTAATACCGGTCGTCCGCGCCACCGACTCCCAGCCGGTACGTCCCCGGCCGCGGAATCTGAAGGGTATCCGGAGTGGTCCTCCCGGTATAGATGCCGTTCACGTAGAGTTTGCCGGCGGCCGGCAAAGTAGTGGTCTCCCGAGGGATTGGCGACACCGGCCCCGATCTTCGCCGTGAAGCCCGACGTTCCCAGGCTGCCGAACGCTCCGGTGGAGACGCTTCGCCGAAGCCGTCCATTGACGTAGACGCTCAGTTGCCCGGACTTGCCCGTCACGGCGAGATGCGACCAGACGTAGAGCGCCGCTTCCGGCGGCAGCGTGGCGTCGATGCTGCCAACGGGAGACCAGAACTGCACGGCGTTGGAACCCAGCAGAAACTCCGCCAGGTCGTTCTACCCGGCAAGGCTCACCTTGTATCCCCAGGCGTAAGGCTTCCGGTAGAGAGCGATGGTGAATTCGCTCAGGCCGTTGAACAGGTTCCGTTGCAGGTCGACGTAGTCCGTGCCACCGTTGAACTCAAGGGCCTTGCCGGCGGCTCCGTCGGTGACAACCGGAGCACCCACGATCCTGCCGTGATTGCCCTTGCCGCTGGAATCGGCCGCGGCGCCTTGATCAAAGCCCCAGAACCCGATCAGGTTGCCTTGCGCCGCGCAATTCCAGACGGCGGTCAAGGAGAAGACAAGCTCCAGGACAGCGATTCGCACCATGCCGGTCCTCCGAGCGCCCTATCAGACCGGGAGTTCCTCTTTGGATCCCAGAACGGAATTGTACACCCAACGCCCGGGGCAGAGGTCAGCTCCGGTTCGTGACCGCTGGCGCGAGAACGGCTAGTACACCTGGAAGCAGAAAACCTGGTTCGATCCGGGGGGAGTGAGGGAATACTCGCCGTTCTCCAGGCCCGCGGTGGTCTCCAGGCGATACAGGTTCTGGTCCAGGCGGGTGACGGAGAGGCGGATGGGCCGCGGGGCATCCCGCTTCTTCTTCTCCGGGAAGACCGCTTCGCGGCGGCCGTTGCGGAGTTCGAGCTTGTACAACTCGAGCCGCTCGGCCTGGAGCTTCTGGGTTTCCAGCAGGAAGATCGGCTCGGCCAGGGGCGTGCGCGCGGGAGAGTCCGTGCCCGAGACGGCGTAGACGGTCTCGTTCTTGCGCTTCTCTTCCTTGGCTTCGGTCACCTCCGTCTCCACCAGCCGGCTGGCGTGTAACAGATACGGCACGTCGGGCTTGGGCGGGCGAGGACCGGCATACTTGGCGGCCGTCGACGCCGGCACAGCCAGAGCGAACACCATCAGGGGGACGACAAACGCACGGCGCATCCTGCCTCCTATTCTACGACCGCGCGGGCCGCGATCGTCGCCAGCACCTGGTCCAGGCGGTCGGGGGCGACGGGCCGGCTCAACACGAGATAGGCCTTCTGGCCCGCCTCGCGCGCCAGGGCCGCGTCGAAGCCTTCCGTCAGCAGGACGCAGGCGGGCACACGGCCGCGGACGCGCTCGAACAGACCGGCCCAGCTCGTTCCGGGGAGACGCACGGCACACAGCAGGGCGTCGAAGCGAAAGCGTTCGGCGAGCCCGATGGCTTCCTCGCCGTCGGGCGCGATCACGGCCCGGTGGCCGCGCTCGGCCAACAGCATCAGCAGGCGCCGTCCCGCGCCGTCGTCCGGCTCGACGACGAGCAGCGTCAGCACGGGTACGGCCGCGCCGTCCCGGGGCGGAGACGCAGCTTCGGCGCGATCGCCGGAGGCGAGCGGAAACGTCACCTGGAACCGGCACAGCGGGCCAACCCCTGCGTACCGGATGTCGCCTTCGCAACTCCGCAGGATGCCCCGGCAGACCGCCAGGCCCAGCATCCCGGCCTCGGGCGCGCGGTTCTCCTCGCCGGGTGGCGCACCTTCCGCCATCGGATAGGAGATCTCGACCAGCACGCGGCCG
>JAAZOP010000247.1 GCA_012797735.1 Myxococcales bacterium | reverse complement strand
GCCGCGGCCGTCGCCGCGGTCCACGCGGCCCGTTCGCCCGAGTCCCGCGGGGGCGGCACGCTGAGCGGCGGCAGCGTGGAGTGCCGGTGCTCGACCGGCAGCCCCTGCAGGGCCCGCTGCAGGTCCTCCAGCATCTCCAGCATCGTCCCGTACCGCTCGTCCCGGTCCTTCGCCATCGCCTTGTAGATCACCGACTCGACGGCGGCCGGAACGGCGACGTCCGGGGCGACCTGGGACAGCGGCTTGACCTCGCTGAACAGGTGCTGGGTCAGGATCGCCATGAACGACTCGCCGGTGAACGGGACCTGGCCGGCGAGCATCTCATAGAGCATCACGCCGGTGGCGTAGACATCGACGCGCAGGTCGAGCGTCTGGCCGCGGGCCTGTTCGGGCGCCATGTACTCGGGCGTTCCGAAGATCACGCCGGTCTTGGTCAGGCGGCGGCCTTCGGCGTCGAGGGTGGTCATCTTGGCGATGCCGAAGTCGAGGACCTTGACGATGTCGCGGCGGTCGTCCTTGCGGACGAGGAACACGTTCTCGGGCTTGAGGTCGCGGTGGATGATGCCCTTCTGGTGCGCGGCGTGCAGCGCGCGGCACATCTGCGCCACGATCCGAGCCGCCCGTTCCAGCGGCAGGCGGACTTCGCGCTGCAGCACGTCCGCCAGATCCTCCCCGCGCAGCAGCTCCATCGCGAAGAAGATCCCGCCGTCCTCGGTCGTGCCGAAGTCCGAGACATCGATGATGTTCTCGTGGCCGATGCTCGCCGCGCTCCGCGCCTCCTGCTTGAACCGCTCGACCAGGTCCTGCTTCTGCGTGAAGTCCTCGCGCAGGACCTTGAGCGCCACGGGCTTGCCGAGCTCCACGTGCTCGGCCTCGTACACCACCCCCATCCCCCCCTCGCCGATGCGGCGGACGATCCGGTAGCGTCCGGCGAGCACCATGCCGAGGCGCGGGTCCGGCCGCGGGACGCCCTCGTGCGAATCCTCCTCCCCGACGAGCCGGGCGCCGTCCTGGGGGCAGAAGATGACATCCTCGCCGGCCTGGTGGCCGCACTTCGGACAGACGCGCATCGTGCGGCAACGTAGCATCCGCGATCCGCGCGGGTCAACCGGATGAAGGTTGAAGGCAGGGCCTCGCCAAAGTCGCCGCCGCCCATGCCTGACGGGCTCTAGGCTCCGGGCTCGAGGCTGCAGGCCGGCGGAATCACGATCGCCATGTCGCTCCTGGAGCCTGCCTCGAAAACCGCCCGTCCCCTGCACATCCACCCAGCGTTTTCGTGATTCGTGGGTCGCCCGTCAGGGCGGTGGGCAACTGAAGCCTCGCGCCGGCCGGCGATGCGGACTTCGGCGACACCCTGAGGTTGAAGGGGGAAGGTGGAAGGTTGACGGCTGAAGGTCCGGCTTCCCGGCGGCTGGCCCAGGTGGAGTACCTCCTTCTCCTGGCGGGCGACCTGGGGTACCTTCCCCCCGATGCCGCCGAGACCATCGGCCCTCAGGTTGCAGGACTCGCCCGCTGGCTGCGCGCCCTGCGGGCGAAGGTCGAACGCGGAGCGTAGCGTGCCGAGTCTTCAACCTTCGACCTTCCACTCTTCGACTCGCGTCTCCCCCGGACGTCCGGCTGGGCCGTTGGCGGCGGAGCCGTGCCAGGCTCCCCCGGTGTGATGTCCGTCGAGGCGCCGCGCATCCGTGTCCTGCCGGCCGACCTGGTCAACCAGATCGCCGCCGGGGAGGTGGTCGAGCGGCCCGCGTCCGCGGTCAAGGAACTCGCCGAAAACGCGCTCGACGCCGAAGCCGGCCGGCTCGAGATCGCCCTGCGCGGCTCGGGGATCGATGAGATCCTCGTCCGCGACGACGGCCACGGGATGTCGCGCGAGGAGGCCGCGCTGGCGCTGGTCCGCCACGCGACCTCCAAGCTGGCCACCGAGGAGGACCTGCGGCGCATCGCCACCTTCGGTTTCCGCGGCGAGGCGTTGCCCGCGATCGCCGCCGTCTCCCGGCTGCGCCTGCTCACGCGGCGTCCGGGGGATGCCGAGGGCACCGAGGTGCTGGCGGAGGAGGGGCGGGAGCCCGTCGTCCGCCCCGCGGGCGCGCCGCCCGGCACGACGGTCGTTGTGCGCGACCTGTTCTACCGCACCCCGGCCCGCCGCAAGTTCCTCAAGTCGGCGCGCACCGAGCTGGCGGCCTGCGTGCGCGTCGTGGAGTGGCTCGCGCTCTCCAACCCCGCCGTCGGCTTCACCCTGCACCACGACGGCCGGCCGCTGCGACGCTTCCTGCCCTGCTCCACCGCGGCCGACCGGGTGCGTGAGGTCTTCCCCGACGTGCCCCTGACCCCCGTCGAGGGGATCCTCGAAGGGGTCGCCGTCCTCGCGTTCCTCGGCGGCCCGGAGCACGCCCGCCCCGGCGCCCGCAACCTCGAGCTGCTCGTCAACGGCCGGCGCGTCGCCGACCGCGCGATCGTCGCGGCCGTCGCGGCGGCCTACGAGGGGATGTTGCCTGCCGGGGCGCTGCCGCCCGGCGTCGTCTACGTGAACCTCGATCCGGCCGCGGTCGACGTCAACGTCCATCCGCGCAAGGAGGAGGTGCGGTTCGTCAACCCCCGGCAGATCTACGCCGTGGTGCGCCACATCCTGCGGGACGGCCTGGCCGGGGCCCGGGCGGGGGGCGCGGCGGCCGGCATCCTGCCGGGTCCGCCGGCCGCGGTTCCACCCGAGGAGACGCGCCCGTGGCGCCCGCCCGTCCCCGAGCCGCTCGGACCGCGCACCTTCGGGCTGGTCCCGCCGCCCGCACCCGCCGTGCAGTTGCCGGCGTTCCCGGCGGACGCCGCGTTCCGGTCCGGCGCGCCGCCGGTCGAGTCGCCGTCCCCGGGAACCGCCGCCGAAGCCCCGGCGGCCGCGTTCCGGCCCGGCTCGTTCGCCGCGCTGGTACCGGCCGGGCAGGTCTTCTTGACCTACCTGATCTGCGAGGGCGAGGACCGCGTGGTGCTGATCGACCAGCATGCCGCGCACGAGCGCGTGGTCTACGAGGATCTACGGGCCGCGCTGCGCTCCGGCCCCCTGCCGTCGCAGTCGCTGATCGAGCCGCTGCCCGCGCCGCTGCGCGCCGACCTGCTGGCCGTGGCGGAGGAGGAACGCGACGCCCTGGCGCTGCTCGGGTTCGACGTCGAGCCGTTCGGCCACGACCGGGCGTTGTTGCGGGCCCACCCGGCGGGGCTGCGCGGCGACCCGGTCGAGGCGCTCCGCGAGACGCTCGCCGTCCTGGCCCATGGTCGCGGCGGCGAGCGCGCCGTCGTCGAGCGCGGCCTGGCCACGGTGGCCTGTCACTCCGCGATCCGCGCCGGCAAGCGCGTGTCCGACGCCGAGGTGCGCGCCCTGCTGCGGCGGATGGACGAGGTCGATTTCGGCGACCACTGCCCGCACGGCCGGCCGGCCTGGACCGTGATCACGCGCGCGGAGCTGGAGAGGATGTTCGGCCGGAGATGATTCTCCGCGGAGCCTCGCCAGCGGCCCGCGGACGGCCCGGGCGGTTCCGGGCGCGCCGCCGGACGAGGAAGGCGGCGGCAAGGGCGAGCGGCAGGAAGGGGAGGCCGAGGCGCGGGCGGGCCGGCGCCGCGCAGCCGCACCCGTCCTCGACGTAGATCGGGACCACGGGGGCGTCGGCGCGGGCGTCGCCGTCGCCGGCCGCGTCGCCGGTCGTCTCGCCGCCGTCGTCGTCGCCCCCGTCGGCGACGGCATCGGCATCGGCGTCCGCGTCCGCGTCCGCGCCGCAGGTTTCGTCGGTCAGTCCGTCGCAGTCGTTGTCCTTGCCGTCGCAGACCTCGACGAGGCCCGGCCGCCGGTCCGGGTCGTGGTCGTCGCAGTCGGCGCCGGCGGGCGAGCCGTCGCCGTCGGCGTCGCTCGTCGGGTCGGCGACCCACAGGGTGGTCTCGCCGTAGAGCGTCGAGGCGCCGGGGTCGGCGGTGAAGCGGACCGTGTACAGGCCGGGGGCGGGCACGGGGAAGGTCCAGGTCCAGCGCCAGCGCCCGCCGCCGAGGTCCTCGACGCCGCCCCAGGCGGCCGGCTGCGCGCCGGTCGGGCCGGTGGGCGTCAGGCCGACGTTGGCGTGCGGGTAGTCGTCGGTGACGCGGCAGGTCACGGTCGCTCCCGTCGTCGGCGCCGCCGGGTCGAACTCGAACGTCGCGTCGGCGCCCGGCGTGCAGGCCGCGTCGCCGCCCGAACAGTCCTCGTCGATCCCGTTGCCGCAAGCGTCCGTCGCGCCGGGGTGGACGGCGGCGTTGCCGTCGTCGCAGTCGGCGGGCGGCGACCAGCCGTCGCCGTCGGCGTCGGCCGGCGTCGTCGAGCCGCAGGCGGGGTCCCAGTCGGGCGCGACGGCGGCGTAGGCGTCGTAGGACGGCTTGCGTCCTCCGCCCGCGTCGAGCACGCCGAACGGCGCGACCATCGCGTCCGACCAGCAGAACCACATCACGACCGGGACCCGCGAGAGGTACGAGTCCCGCGTCAGCGTGTAGACGTTGCGCAGGTAGTCGGCCTGGCGCGCCGTGTCGACCGTCCCGAGCTCGGTGACCCACAGCGGCAGGCCGGCCGCGGCGTAGTACCGATCGTACAGGTCGGACAGGTCGCCGAAGCCCCACGACGCGTCGGGCCAGCCGTCGGGGGCCCGCTGGCCGTACGGGTGGATGCCGACGCCCTGGTAGGCCAGCGAGCCGCCGGCGGCTGTGCGGGCGCGGGTGTAGTAGGTCGCGTCGCCGCTGGCCAGGCCGCCCACGATCAGCGGCCGCGTGGAGTGCGCCCGGATCGCCGTCGCGGCGTCCGCAAGAAACGGACCGAACTGTTCCGCCGGAATGCCGGGGTCATAGCCGCTGCCCGGGTCGAACAGGTCGGGTTCGTTCCACACCTCCCACGCATCGACCCCGTCGCCGTAGTGCGCGGCGATGTCGCGCACGGCCGCCGCGAACGCCGCACGGTACGCGGTCCACTCGGAGGCCCCGGCGTCCGAGCGGGGTTTGCCGGTCGACAGCGACGAGTAGTCCACCAGCAGCAGAACGCGGATGCCGGCGGAGCGCCGGGAGGCGATCGCGGGGTCGTAGAACGGAAAGCCGAGCCAGTGCTTGTACTCGATCCGCACCCAGCGCGCCCCGATCGCCTGGAGCGCCGCCGCGTCCGGGTTTCCGCCGGGGTTCGCCGGGTCGATGTTCATCCCGAACAGCAGGATGTCCGGCGCGTCGCACTGGGCGTGGGCCGGGGCGGGGAAGGCCGCGCCGCCGCAGGCCAACAACACGGCGGCGAGCAGCGCCCGGGCAGGCGGAAGGAGGAACGCGGGACAGCGGGTCGAAAGTTGAAGGTTCGGCATGCGGACCGGTTCTCCGAACGGCGGGCCGGGCGTCTCGGCTGCCATCGACCGCAAAGTAGCCCAAGTCGCGCGCGACGAGAAGGAGGTACTCCATCTCGGCCGTCCACCGTGTGACCCGCACCTTCAACCTTTCAAATTTTGCAACTCTCCTGCGTTCATCGTCGTCCCAGCGGTTCCAGCCGGCGCAGTCCCTCTTCGATCCGTTCCAGCGCCGCCGCGTACGAGAAGCGGAGGCAGCGGGCGGCGGAGGGGCCGAAGTCGGCGCCGGGGGTGACGGCGACGCCGGTCTCGTGGAGGATGCGGCGGACGATCTCGACGGAGTCGGTGCCGAGATGTTCGGCGCCGGCGAGCACGTAGAACGCGCCGGACGGCTCGTAATCGATGCGGAACCCGAGGCGCCGGAGCCCGTCGACGAGAACCCGCCGCCGGCGGTCGTAGGCCTCGACCATGCGGGTCACCGAGTCCTGGGGGCCGCGGAGCGCGGCCAGCGCCGCGAGCTGGGCCGGTTCGGCGGCACAGAGGAAGTAGTTCTGGTGGATCTTGCGCGCGCAGCGCACGAAGGCCGGCGGCAGGACGATCCAGCCCAGGCGATAGCCGGTCATGCGCCAGCGCTTCGAGCAGCCATCGATCACGAACACCCGGTCGCCGTGCCGGAGCATCGTGTCGGCCGGCTCCGCCCCGTACTCGACCCCGTGGTAGATCTCGTCGGACACGATCCACGGCCCCAGCCCGCCGAGGCGGTCCAGCTCGGCGCGGGAGGCGATCGTGCCGGTGGGGTTGGAGGGGGAGTTGAGCAGGATCGCCCGGGTGCGGGGTCCGAGGCGCGCGCGGAGGGCGTCGAAGTCGAAGGCGTAGCCACGGGCGGCGTCGAGCGGGAAGCGGACGGGTCGTCCGCCGAGGAACGCGATCTGGCCGGGATAGCAGGCGTAGTGCGGGTCGGGGATCAGGACCTCGTCGCCCTCGTCGAGCAGCGCGCCCCAGGCCAGGAAGAAGGCGGGACTGGCCCCCATCGTGACGAGGATCCGGTCCGGGTCGACCTCCACGCCGTAGCGCGCATGGTACCGCGCGGCGATCGCCTCCCGCAGCGGCAGGAGCCCCTCGGTGACGGTGTAGCGCGCCCGTCCGTCGCGTAGCGCCTTCGTCGCCGCCTCGACGACGTGTTCGTCGACCGGCCAGTCGGGTTCGCCGACCTCCAGGTGGACGACGTCGCGTCCGGCCCGTTCGAGGGCGGCGGCGTCGGACATCACGTCCATCGCCAGGAACGGCGGGATCTCCTGCGCCCGGGCGACGGGTCCCGGCTCGCCGTCGCACCCGAATGCTCGTCGGTCCATCGCTCACTCCCTCGGGCCCCCGGGATCCGGGCACTACTGCAGCCCGGTCCCGCTGTCCAGCCTCCGGGGAGGTTTCGCCGTCCCGGTTTCTCCAACCGCCGGCGGCCGACGGCGGAGGAGGAACCGCGAGGCGGCCGGCTGGGGAATCGGGATGAATCGAGACCCCGGGCGGCGGGTCTGAAACCAGCCGCGATCGGGCCGGGGAAGCGTCCGGCCGGTTCGCGGGTTGACAGGGTGTCGGGGGGCACCTAGAGTGAGCGGGCGATGATGCGGGGCAGGCAGGGGAAGGCGATGCGGGCTGCGGCGGCGGTCGTCCCGCTGCTGTTCCTGCTCGGCACGTCCCTGCATCTCGGCCAGCACGGGCACTGCGCGGGTCACGACCCGGGCGGCGGGGCGCCGGACGAGAACGACAGCGGGTGCCTGGCGTGCCAGGTTCTCGCCGGCGGGCTCGCCGAGGCGGCCGCTTCGCCCCTGCCGGTGCCGGCGTTCGAGGTCGTGGCGTTCGTCGAGGAGTCGACGCAGGCGGTGCGCGGCGTCCGGCTCCCGAGCGCTTTCGCCCGCGGTCCTCCCGCCTAGCGGAAACCCGAGTCGAGGTTCGACGGTTTCGGCATCCGCGGGAGGACGCGATGGCGGAGAGTCCGCTCATCCGCTGTTCGGGAATGTCGATCGGCTACGCCGGTCGGGCGCTGCTCGACGGGATCGATTTCGTCGTCGAGCGCGGCGATTTCGTCGGGCTGGTCGGGCCGAACGGCGGGGGGAAGACGACGCTGTTGCGCACGATCCTCGGGCTGATCCCGCCGGTGCGCGGAACGGTGACGCGCGCGTCGGGCCCGGCCGGCGGTCCGTTGCGTTTCGGCTACGTCATCCAGCGCGAGCACCTCGACCGCGTCTTCCCGTTGAGCCTGGAGGAGGTCGTGGAAATGGGTCGCACGGCGCGGCTGGGGTTGTTGCGCTTCCCCGGCCGGGAGGACCGGCGCAAGGTCCGTGAGGCGCTCGAGCGGGTGGGGATCGCGGACCTGGCCGGCCGGCCGTTCCGCGACCTGTCGGGCGGGCAGCAGCAGCGGGCGATCATCGCCCGGGCGCTCGCGGGCGAGCCCGACGTCCTGGTGCTGGACGAGCCCACGGCGGGGACCGACGTGGCCGGCGAGGGAGCCGTGATGGACCTCCTGGCGGACCTTCATCGCGGGGGGATGACGATGATCCTCGTCTCCCACGCGCTGTCCACGGTGATGAATCACGCCTCGCGTCTGGCCTTCATCCGCCACGACCGCCGGCTGTTCCGGACGGGCCCGCGGGCGGAGATGCTGGCGCGCGAGGTGCTGACCGAGCTGTACGAGGTGCCGGTGCGGGTGGAATCGGTCGGCGGGCACCTCGTGGTGGTGCGCGAGGCGGACGCGGGGCGCGCCGCGGCGGGCCCGGAGGGCCGGTAGCCATGCCGGGCTTCTTCGACCACGCGGAGATCTGGGGCAACCAGCTCGTCGCCGGCGCCGTCGCCGGCTTGCTCTGCGGGTATCTCGGCGTGTGGGTCGTGCTGCGCCGCGTGGTCTTCGTCGCCGCGGCGCTGGGCGAGGTGGCCGGGTTCGGCGTGGTTTTCGCGTTCTTCCTCGCCGGCGCGCTGGCCGCCGGGGACGCCGGGCACCAGACCGGCGCGGTGGAACACGACCGCGCGGCGGACGCCGCCGTGGCCGGGGACTCGGCGGCGCAGGACGGCGGCGGGTATCCGTTCACGGCCTCCAGCACGGCTGGCCAGGTGAACGGATACGGCGGCGGTTCGCCGGCGCCGCCGGCGACACCGGCCGTCGCCTCCCCCGCCGCACCGGCGGAACCGCCGCCGGTCGAGTCCACGGGGGCTGCGCCGCTCACGGACGACGACCTGGCGGCGCTGCTGTCGGAGGTCGGGGTCGAGGGTGCGGGCCGGGCCGTGGGAACCACGACGGCCGACGCGGGACCGGCCGCGGACCCGGACGCCTGCGGATCGCCGGCCTCCCGCGCCGCCTCGGCGGTGTTCGGCGCCGAAGGCGTCCGGCCCTACGTGCCGGCGGCCG
>JAAZOP010000246.1 GCA_012797735.1 Myxococcales bacterium | reverse complement strand
GCGCGCGATCCGCTGGAACGAGCCGCGGCACCCGGCGGCGGCGGCCGGCAGGACGACGGCGGTGACCAGCGCGCCGGCGGGCAGCGCGGTCGCGCCCGGCCCGAGGAAGAACCCGGCGATCGGGAGCGCCAAGTCGCCGTTCGGGCCCGTCGCGTGGATCTCGGCGTCGAGCGCCAGCAGGGCGGCGGCGGTGTCGGCGGCGGGCGAGGCGTTGCAGATGTTGCCGGCCATCGTCGCCCGGTGGCGCAGCGGGTACGACCCCACCGCCAGGCAGCACTCGGCCAGCAGCGGATAGCGCGCGCGCACCGCCGGGTGCGCGGCGATCGCCGCCAGCGGCGCGGCGGCGCCGACCGACAGCCCCCCGTCCCCGCGTTCGACGATCGCCGACAGCTCGGGGATCCGCTTGACGTCGATCAGTCGGGAGGGCGAGCGTCGCCCGAGGCGCATCTGGGTCAGCAGGTCGGTGCCGCCGGCGAGGTACTGCGCGCCGGGCCGCTCGGCCCAGAGCGCCACCGCCTCGGCCGTGGTGCGCGCCGACCGGAAATCGAAAGGCTGTCCGTCCATCGCGTCGCTCCTTCCGCCGGCAACCACCCCTTCCTAGCAGATGGCCCGCGTCCTGCCAACGCCGCCGCGCCGAGGGCGGCGGAGCGGCGGGCGCCGCCCCTACGCTCGGCGCCGGAACCGGGGTAGGATGGAGGCGTGGCGGAGGCGGCACGCACTCTGGTGGAAACGGCGGCGGCGCTGCGGGCGGGAACGCTGCGGGCCGCGGACGCCGTCGCCGGTGCGCTCGAGGCGGCGCGCGCCGCGGCGTGGCTGAACGCGTTCGTGATGCTCCACCCGGAGCGCGCGGCGGAGGAGGCCGAGCGGATCGATGCCGCGCGCGCCGCCGGAGCCGACCCCGGACGGCTCGGCGGCGTGCCCGTGGCGATCAAGGACAACATCGATGAGGCCGGCGTGGTCGGCTCGGCCGGCTGCGCCGCGTACGGCGACCGCATCCCCGACGCGGACGCCGCGGTGGTGACGCGGTTGCGCCGGGCGGGCGCGATCGTGGTCGGGCGCACGAACATGCACGAGCTGGCCGACGGGGTCACGTCGGAGAATCCGCACTACGGCCCCGTGCACAACCCGCACCGGCGCGGCTTCCACCCGGGGGGTTCGAGCGGCGGGTCGGCGGCGGCGGTGGCCGCAGGCATCGTCCCCGCGGCCCTCGGCACCGACACCGGCGGCTCCGTGCGCATCCCGGCGGCGCTGTGCGGGGTGGTCGGCTTCAAGCCGACCCTGCTGCGGATCCCGATCGGCGGGATCGTCCCGCTGTCGACGACGCTCGACCACGCCGGCGTGCTCGCGCGGACCGTGCGCGACGCGGCGCTCCTGGCGGCGGTGCTGACCGAGGGCGCCGCCGTCGTGCCGCCCGAGGCGTGGGCGGCGCCGCAAGCGGGCCTGCGCGCCGGGGTCCTCCACTTCGGCCTGCCGCCGGACCCGGGCGTCGCCGGACGTTTCGCCGAGGCGTTGCGGGTCCTGGAGCGGCTCGGCTGGACGGTGACCGCGGTCGATCCCGAGGCCGTGCCGCTGCTGGGCGCGGCGACCGGCGTGCTGTCGGCGATCTACGCCCCGGAGATGGCTCGCCGGCACGAGGCGCGGCTGCGGGAGCGACCCGAGGGCTTCTCGCCGGAGCTGCGGGCGGACATCGAACGCGGCCTCGCGCAGCCCGACGCCCGCTACCTCGAGGCGCTCGGGCGCCGCGCCGAGCTGATGGGCCAGATGGACCAGGCGATGGAGGGGCTGGACCTGCTGGTCTCTCCGACCACGCCGCACCCGGCGCGTCCGTTCGGCTCGCCGGGGGCGCACACCTACCTGCGGTACACCTGTCCGTTCAACCTGACGGGTCAGCCGGCGATTTCGGTGCCGATGGGGGACGTGGACGGTCTGCCGGTCGGGTTGCAGATCGCGGGCCGGCGGAACATGGACGCGCTGGTGCTGCGCGCGGCGGCGGCGTTCGAGGATGCGACGCGGGGCGCGGCCGGGGGGCGCGCGGCGGGGTGAGCGGCGGGGGGCCGGAGGGGGGAAGGAGACGGCGATGCGGAGATGGATGACGGCCGCTTGCGCGGCGCTCGCCGTCGCCGGGTGCGGCGACGACGAACCGGCGGCGCGTTGCGGCGACGGGGTCTGCGGCGGCGGCGAGCGGTGCGACACGTGCGCCGCGGACTGCGGCGGCTGTCCGGACCCGGTGTGCGGGGACGGCGCGTGCAACGGGACGGAGGGGTGCTGGAGCTGTCAGGCGGACTGCGGCGACTGTCCGGACCCGGTGTGCGGGGACGGCGCGTGCGAGAACCCCGAGGACTGCCGGACGTGCGTCGCGGACTGCGGCGTCTGTCCGGCGGTCTGCGCCGACGGCGTCTGCGACCCGGGGGAGGACTGCGCGAGCTGTGCCACGGACTGCGGGCCGTGCCCGCGCTGCGGGAACGGGGTGTGCGACGGCGACGACGACTGCACGAACTGCCCCGGCGACTGCGGCACCTGCCCGCCGGCCTCGTGCGGCGACGGCGCCTGCACCGGCACGGAGGAGTGCCGCAACTGCCCCGGCGACTGCGGCGTCTGCAACGGTCTCGGGGAGGGGATCCGCCGCATCGTGTCGGTGGAGCGGGTGGCGCAGCTCACCGGGCAGCCGTCGCTCAACAACACCGGCGCCGTCGGCGTCTACGGCACCGACCTCGGCAGCATGTTCGTCCACGGCGATCGGTTGTACTTCCTGTTCGGCGACACGTTCGGGCCGCCCGGCACGCCGGTCGGCTCCGGCGACTGGCGCTCCAACACGATGGCCTGGTCGACCGACCTCGACCCGCGCGACGGCGTCTCGTTCGACGGGTGGATCACCGACGGCGCGGGTCGCGCGCGGGCGCTCGTGGAGGGCGACCACGCCCCGAACGACGGCTCGGGCGAGGTGACCAAGATCCCGACCTGCGGGTGGAGCGATTCCTCGCGGATGTACCTGTGGTTCATGTCGGTGCGCCGGTGGGGCGACCCGGGGCGGTGGGACGTGAACTTCGCGGAGATCGCGACGTCGGACGACGACGGGGCGACCTGGGTGCGTTCGGGGGTGCAGTGGCCCGCGACGAGCAACTTCGTGCAGGTGGCGACGGTGGAGCACGGGCTCCAGCGTTGGTTCCTCGGCATCCCGGCCGGGCGGTTCGGCGGGGTGAAGGTCGCGCGGGTCGACCCGGACCGGGTGCTCGAGCCGGGCGCGTACGAGTACGGCGCGCACGGGACGTGGGTGGGCGACGAGGCGGCGGCGGCCGAGGTGGTGCCGGGACCGGTGGGCGAGCTGTCGGTGCTGTGGGACCAGTACGTCGGGAAGTGGCTGATGACGTACCTCAACGAGTCGGCGGGCCGGATCGAGCTGCGGGAGGCGTCGGACCTGACGGGGCCGTGGAGCGAGCCGTGGGAGCTGGTGTCGAGCGTCGACTATCCCGGCCTGTACGGCGCGTTCCTCTCGCCGCGGCTCCAGGAGGACTACGGCCGGGTGGTCTACTTCGTGATGTCGCAGTGGGGCCCCTACAACACCTTCCTGATGAAGGCGACGCTCGAGCGCATCGAGGGGCTGGCGCCGTAGGGGCGTGACGGTGGGATCCGCCGGCGAGCGACCTTCGATGCTGCTGGTCTGCGCGGGGGATCCCTCGGGCGACGCCCTGGCGGCGCGGGCGGTCGAGGCGTGGCTGCGCCTGCGGCCCGGCGGGCGGGTCGAGGGGCTCGGCGGGCCG
>JAAZOP010000245.1 GCA_012797735.1 Myxococcales bacterium | reverse complement strand
TCGGTCGGGGAGACGTTCCGCGCGGCCAACGCGGCGCTGTCCGAAGGACGCCACCAGGAGGCCGCGGCGGCCTACGAGAAGTTGCTCGCGCTCGGCTTCGAGAGCCCCAACCTGCTGTACAACCTGGCGGTGGCCGAACGGCGCCTCGGCCGCCCCGGCCGGGCGATCTACGCGCTGGAACGGCTCCTGCGACTGGAGCCGGGCGACGACGGGGCTCGCCGGTTCCTCGACGACCTGCGCACCGAGGTGGGCAAGGGGCGCCGGCGCGGCGAGGGGACCGCGGGGCTGTTCCCCCGCCGCGGGTTCCTCCACGCCGCCGCGGCGCGGCTGCGGGAGCGCGACATCGCCCTGGTCACCCTGCTCGCCTCCTTCCTCACCTTCGGGCTGCTGTGGGTCCGCCGCTTCGCCCGCGGCGAGGCCCTGCGTCTCGGCCTGGGGATCGCCGCCCCCGTCGCGGCGGCCCTCCTGCTCGCCTCCGCCCTCCTGCTCTGGGCCAAGGTCCGGCTCGAGCCCGCGGCGGGCGAGGCCGTCGTCCTGTCGCCGACCGGCGCGGCCCTGCACGAGGGTCCGACGAGCGGTTCGCCCGAGACCGTGCGGCTCCCCGAGGGCGACGTGGTCCGCGTGCTGTCCCGCGCCGGCGACTGGGCCGAGGTCGAGGACGAGGGCGGGCGGCGGGGCTGGGTCGCCCCCGGCGCCGTCGGCGAGATCCACGGTCCGTTCGTCCCCGCCGGCCCCTCCCCGAACTGGTAGCGCCGGTCCCGCGCCGCGCCGTTCGGCGACCGCCGGCGGAAGACCCGCGAGGCGCACCCCGCCCTCGGCCGGTTGCAGGCCACGGGGGACGTCCGGTAGGGTGACCGCCATGCGAAGCTCCCGCGCCGACCTTCCACCGCAACGCCCGATCCGGATCGCGTGGGCTGTCCTGTGGCTGCTCCCCGCGACCGCCGCCGCACAGTCCGCGGCGGGCGCGCCCCCGGCTTCGTCCCCGGCGGACGCGGAGGCGACCGCCGTCGCCCCCGATTCCCCGCGCGCCGCGTTCGCGCGTTTTTGGGAACTGACCGCCGGCGGTCGCTTCGACGAGGCGGCCCGCCATCTCCGCCTCCCGCCCGGCCGGACCGACGGCCCCGCGCTGGCCCGGAAACTGCGCGGCGTTCTCGAGCACGCCCAGGTGGTCGAGACCGAACTCCTCTCGCCGCTGCCGGGCGGCCAACCGGACGACCGACTTCCCCCCGGCGTGGACGTCGTGGCGGAAGTGCTCCGCGACGACGGCCGCCGGGACCGCGTGCGGATGGCGCGCTACGACGGCCCGGACGGACCGGCCTGGGCCTTCACCCCGGGCACGGTCCGTTCGATCGACGACTGGTACGACGAACTGCCCGACCGCTGGCTCCGCGAACGGCTGCCCGAGAGCCTCCTCCGTCCGGGTCCCAAGGGACTTCTCTACTGGCAGTGGATCGCCCTGCCGCTCCTGCTGCTCCTCGCGCTCGCCGCCGGACGACTGCTCGGGTGGCTGACCGCGAACCTGCTCGGGCGGCTGGCCCGCCGGACCCGAGCGATCTGGGATGACACACTGGTCGCGCAGTCCCGTGGGCCCCTGACCTGGGGCTGGGCCATCGCCCTCGTCTACCTGGCCGTGCCGTGGTTGATGCTGCCGCGCGCCGGCGAGGCGTTCGTGCGCCAGATGCTCGGCGCCGGCCTGCTCCTGCTCTTCTTCTGGACGCTCGGACGCATCGCCGGCGTCATCGGCGGGGTCGTCGTCCGCTCGCCGTGGGCGGCGGACCGGCCGGGCGCCGCCACCGCCGTCCCGCTGGTCGTCCGGTCGGTCAAGGTCGCCGTCTGGCTGCTCGCCGCCGTGGCCGTGCTTTCCGCGTTCGGTTTCCCCGTCGCCAGCCTGCTGGCCGGCCTCGGCATCGGCGGCCTGATCGTGGCCCTCGCCATGCAGAAGACGATGGAGAACTTCTTCGGTTCGGTGGCGATCGGCATCGACCAGCCGTTCCGTCCGGGCGACTTCGTCCGGATCGACGACGTGGTCGGCACCGTCGAGTCGGTCGGGCTGCGTTCGACCCGCGTCCGCACGCTCGACCGCACGCTCGTCACCTTCCCCAACGGCCGGCTCGCCGACACCCGCACCGAGTCCTTCGGCGCGCGCGACCGGATCCGCCTCTCCTGCACGCTGGGGCTGGTGTTCGGCACCACCGCCGAGCAGATGCGCCGCGTGCTGGAAGGGGTGGAGGCGGTCCTGCGCGGGCATCCCAAGATCTGGCCCGACAGCGTCGTGGTCCGCTTCGCGGCGATCGGCGCCTCGTCGCTCGACGTCCAGGTGATGGCCTGGTTCCTGACGACCGACTGGAACGAGTTCCAGGCGATCCGGCAGGAAATGCTGCTGGGGTTCCTCGAGGTGGTCGAACGGGCCGGGACGTCGTTCGCCTTCCCGACGCAGACCATCCACTTGGCGCAGGAGAAGGGCGGATCGGCGCACGTCGCGAGCCTCGGGCCCGGTCCCGGGTCCCAACCGGCCGCCGGCCCGCGACGACCGTGACCGCGGCGGTGCGCCCGCGGGAGCGCGGTGCGACGGCACGGCGCGGAGCCGGACTTCCTTCCGGGACGGAGCCGCTAGGCCGAAGTTCCGGCACACATCAACAATCAAGGAGGCGTGATTGCTGGGGAAAGGGTCGATTGCGGGCTGACAAAGGTAGGCATGTAATATTGGCCGACATGCGCAGTTTGTACTTGACTTTTCACGCGCGGCATGGCACACAGTGCGCATGTACATCGCCACCATCCCGAATCGCGGCTCGCCCCCGGCCGTCCTCCTTCGCGAGAGCTACCGCGAGGGACCGAAGGTCAAGACGCGCACCGTCGCGAATCTCACCCACTGGCCGGCGGACAAGATCGCCGCCCTGCGCGCCGTGCTCGCCGGAAAGTGGAGCCCACCGGGCACCGACGTTCGCCTGGAAGATGCCTTCGACATCATCCGCTCCCGGCCCCACGGACACGTGGCGGCGGTTCTGGCCAGCCTGCGCCGACTTGAGTTGCACGAACTCATTGACCGTCGGGGCAGCGCCGAGCGCAACCGCGTCGAGGGCATGATCGTCGCCAGGATTCTCGATCCGCAGTCGAAGCTTGCCACCGCTCGGGGCTTCTCGGCGGAGACCCTCGACAGTTCCCTGGGCCTCGTCCTGGGCCTGGAGCACACCGACGAAGACGATCTCTACGCGGCGATGGACTGGCTCGTCGAACGCCAAGCCCGCATCGAGGCTCGCCTGGCCAAGCGCCACCTCACAGACGGCGGCTTGGTGCTGTACGATGTCAGCTCGACTTACTTCGAGGGCCGGCACTGCCCGTTGGCGAAGCTCGGGCATTCGCGGGACGGGAAGCGGGACAAGTTGCAGATCGTGTTCGGGCTGCTGACGAACGCCGATGGATGTCCGGTGGCAGTCGAGGTCTTCGAGGGCAACGTCGGGGACCCCAAGACGTTGGCCTCTCAAGTACGGAAGGTCCGCGACCGATTCGGCATCGAGCGGGTCGTGGTCGTGGCCGATCGAGGAATGATTACGGAAGCGCGAATTCGCGAGGACCTCGCCACCCAAGACGGCCTGGAGTGGATCACGGCACTACGGGCTCCGGCGATCCGTCGGCTCGTGCAGAGCGGGGCGCTGCAGCTGTCGCTGTTCGATCGGAAGGACCTGGCGGAAATCACCACCCCAGAATATCCTGGCGAGCGCCTCATCGTCTGCAAGAATCCGCTGCTGGCCGAGGAGCGACGGCGCAAGCGCGCGGAGTTGCTGGCCGCCACGGAGACCGCCCTGGCGAAGGTGGCGCAGCGCACCGGCCGGGCCAAGCGTCCCTTGCAGGGTCGGGAGAAGATCGCACTGACCGTGGGTAAAGTGCTCGGCCGGTTCAAGGTCGGCAAGCACTTCCGTCTCGAGTTCCGCGACGACGGGTTCCGCTACGCACGCGACGAAACGAAGATCGCGGAGGAGGCGACGCTCGATGGGTTCTACGTCATCCGTACCAGCGTTGCGGCCGGACGATTGCCCGCGGCGGACGTCGTTCGGAACTACAAGAGCCTGTCGCGGATCGAGCGTGCGTTCCGCAGCCTGAAGACCGTGGACCTGAAGATCCGTCCCATTCACCATCGCAAAGAGGACCGGGTTCGCGCGCACGTCTTCCTGTGCATGCTGGCCTACTACGTCGAATGGCACATGCGGCAACGCCTGGCGCCGATGCTCTTCGACGACGATGAACCCGAAGCTGGCGAATCGCTGCGCAAGTCGGTCGTCGCGCCGGCGCAACGTTCGCCCGCGGCGCAGGACAAGGCGCGGCGGAAGCGCACACCGGAGGATCTTCCCGTGCACAGCTTCCAGTCCCTCCTCGGAGACCTGGCGACCATCGTGATCAACCGGGTGCGGCCCCGTGTGATCGCCGGCCCTGAATTCGACAAGGTCACAGACCCCACGCCGTTGCAGGCCAAGGCGCTCAAGCTCCTCGGCGTCTCGCACCGCTACGGCGTGACGTAGGCAGTGGAGGATCACCGCCAACCGCCGCAACGCGCGGCAGGAAGGTCGAATTCACCCTGGCGACTACCGGAACTTCGGGCTAG
>JAAZOP010000244.1 GCA_012797735.1 Myxococcales bacterium | reverse complement strand
CGGCGAGCGGGTGGCCGGCGCAGTCGCAGGGGCGCCCCGGCGGCAGATCGGTGCGCGACTCCGCCTCGCCGCCCACGCAGCGACAGCCGGCGACCAGCATCACCGCGACCGCGGCGGCCGCCGGGCCCGCCGCGGTCGTCGCACGACGACCCCGCATCGCGGGCACGGTACCTCCGGCGGAAACCCCCTTTCAACTTCCCGGGACGGACGGCGTCCGTTCCGTCTTTCCATCGCCCCCGGCCCCATGCTACTGTCCCCCCCCACTGGGAGGCTCGAGCATGAGATACGCGACGGTGATCGTGGTGCTCCTGGCGGCGGTGTCCGGCGCCTGCAAGGGCAAGGACGAGTCGGTCAAGGTGGTGAAGTCGCAGTTCAATCCCGGCCTGTCGCCGGTCCCGGGAGACATCCCCGACAAGCCGCCGCCCGAGAAGATCGGCAACGCCTGGACGGTCTACGGTTTGTGGGTCGCCACCCAGGATCCGGCCAAGGCCAAGGCGATCGAGAACAGCGAGGTGACGGTCAAGGGCTACGTGGTGAACGTGACGCACCCGTCCGCCGACCCGTTCGGGCAGAACATCACGCCCCACATCTGGATCGCCGACCAGCCGTCGCGCAAGGGGCTGTACTTCCCGGTCACCGGCTACGCCGACAGCTACGTGGCGATGGAGGAGGCGGCCGCGTACGACAAGTGCATCGAGGCGTGCACGAAGGCCAAGGGCGACCCGCTGGCGCAGGCCGCCTCGACGCCCGGCCGCTACACGCGGATCTTCGGCGACTGCGTGGCGGACGTCCCCGAGTGCCGGGCGTTGTACGAGGACAACCCGCGCGCCAACTTCTTCAAGCTGATGGGCCCGGTGCTGAAGTGGTACGTCCGCGACCAGGTCTGGGGCTCCCCGAAGCGCAAGGCGATCGAGGAGGAGTTGCGGGCCTCCGGCAACCAGATCTGCGAGGCCGGTCCGGCCCAGCGCCGCGTGCTGGTCACGGCCATGACGGCCGTGTCGCTCGGGTTCGACATCGAGCAGTTCCGCAAGGCGGTCGAGGCGGAGATCAAGGAGAAGTACCCCGGCCAGCGCCTCGACTCGCTGGACCCGAAGATCCTGCAGAACATCGCGAACAAGCACCTGACGGTGTACGACGAGCCGGCCAACGTGCAGAAGTTCATCGAACGCGTCCGCGCGATGCGTGCCGGCACCGATCCCGGGACCGACCTGTTCGACAGTCGCAAGTGGGGTCCCGAGCTGCGCGGCGTGATCGCGAAGGGCGAAGGAGACGACATCAAGTCGGTGGCCGACGACCTGCTGATGGACCTCCTGATCCGCTGGTTCTGGTCCAAGGCCGACACCAAGCCCGAGGCGAACAAGGCGTGCGTCTTCGACGACCTGATCGATTTCACCTCGTCGTTCAACCTCGAGCCGATCGACCTGCTCACGCGCCGCCGTGCGATGCTCGGCCCGACGTCCGGGACGACCTGGGACCAGGCGATGGAATCGCAGACGCCCGTGGAAATCACGGCGAAGTTCGTCTCGCAGAGCCGCACCGGATTCCTCGGCTGGATCCTCGACATCACCCCGACGATGATCTGCTCGATCAAGAGCAACTGTCCCGACTACCTCAATCCGATCTTCGGCACGGTCTACGACTTCGGCTTCGGGCAGGATACCGAGAGCGCCACGCCCTGACCGTGACGGCCCGTCGCCGCCGGCCCGGTTCCGCGACCCGCCGGTCCCGTCCGGTGCTGGCGCCGGAGGCGGCGCTGGTCCCGCTCGATTCGCCGTCCCGCCGCGAGCCGCCGGCCTCGCTGCCACCGCCGGCCCCCACGCTCGCGCCGTTCGTCCCGCCCGGGGCCGGCCCGCTCGCCCGCGGACTCCAGGCCGCCGGCCGCCGGCTGCGCCGGGCGATCGACCCGGAGTTCGATCGGCAGTACGAACGGATCCTCGAATGCCTCGGCGTGCAGGCCTTCGACCCCTTCGGCTTCCACGTCGGCTACGCCCGCCACGTGCTGCACGCCGCCGCCTGGATGTACCGGCGCTACTTCCGCTGCCGGGTGGAAGGCATCGACCGCGTCCCTGCCGGCCGCGCCCTGCTCGTCGCCAACCACTCCGGCCAGATCCCGATCGACGGCATGATGATCGCCACGGCGATGCTCCTGGACCACGACCCGCCCCGCCTCGTCCGCTCGATGGTCGAGAAGTGGGCCGCGACCCTGCCGGTGATCTCCACCTTCTTCGCCCGCTGCGGCCAGGTGGTCGGACTGCCGGAGAACTGCCGCCTGCTGCTCGAGCGCGAGGAACTGATTCTCGTCTTTCCCGAGGGCACCCGCGGCATCTCGAAAACGATCGACCGCGCCTACCAGCTCGAGGAATTCGGCTCGGGCTTCGTGCGACTCGCGCTCGAGAACCGGGCGCCGATCGTCCCGGTGGCCGTGGTCGGCGCCGAGGAACAGTACCCGTCGGTGGCGAACCTGAAGGCGATCGCCGACCTGGTCGGCGCGCCGGCGATCCCGGTCAGCCCGCTCTTCCTCCTCGGGCCGATCGGGTTCCTCCCGCTCCCCACGCGCTACCACATCGCGTTCGGCGAGCCGATCTGGCTGGAGGGCGAGGTCGACGAGGAGGACGAGCGCGTGACCGAGCACGTCCACCGCGTGCGATCGGCGGTCCAGCACCTGCTGCGGCGGACGCTGGAGCGCCGGGAAGGGATCTTCCGGTGAGCGGGGCGGCGGAGAGCGGCGCGGGATGCGCGCGAACGGCCCGGGGCCACCGGGCCGCGCCGGAGCCCTCGGTCGTCCTGACCGGCGTCTGCGGGCGGCTGGGACGGCTGCTGCTGCGGGGCCTGCACCGGGAAGGGCGGGTCGTGGGGATCGACCGCCGCGATTTTCCCGACGCCCCGCCCGACCTCGTCCACTATCGCCTCGACCTCCGCCGCAAGGCGTGCCGCGACGTATTCCGCCGCGAACCGGTGCGCGCGGTGGTCCACCTGGGCGTGATGCACGACCCGCGCGTGTCGGCCGAGACGCGCCACGCCTGGAACGTCGAAGGCTTCGGTCGGGTCCTCGAGTACGTGGCGGCGCACCGGATCCCCAAGCTGGTGCTGTTGTCGAGCGCGGCGGTGTACGGCGCGCGGCCCGGCAACCCGCAGTTCCTCCCCGAGGATGCGCCGCTGCTGGCGGCCAGCCGGCTGTCCGAAATCCGCGACCTCGTCGAGCTCGACATGCTGGCGCAGACCTTCTTCTGGCGCGCCCCGGAGTGCGAAACCGTCATCCTGCGCCCGTCGTTCATCGCCGGCCGCGTGCACAACGAGATCTACTCCTACTTCCGCCTGCCGGTGACGCCACGGCTGCTCGGCTTCGACCCGATGATGCAGTTCATCCACGAGGACGACGTCGTCTCGGCCCTGCGGCTCGCCCTGCGGCCCGGCGTGCGCGGCATCTTCAACCTCGGCGGCCCGGGGGTGCTGCCGCTCTCGCAGGTGATCGAGCGCGTCGGCCGGCCCGGCCTGCCGGTCGTCCACCTCCTGGCCCGCCGGCTGCTCGACGGCCTCTGGCGTCTCGGGCTCACCGACTTCCCCGGCCGCGAGATCGACTACCTGCGCTACGTGTGCATGGTCGATGATCGCCGGGCCCGCACCGAACTGGGCTGGGCCCCCCGCCGCTCGCTGGACGAGACGATCCGCGCGATCCGCGACGCCGTGACGACGTGATGCCCGGCGCGGGCGGGCGCGCGGCGGACGGATCGCGGACGGTTCGCACGCTCGATGCAGCGGGGGAGATGGCGGAACGGACCTCGAGGCGGACGACGGCGGGGGTCTGCAGGAACGGTCCGGCGTTGCGCCGCGAGCGGACCCGCGCGGGATGGCCTACCCGGTGGCCAGCCGGCCCGCCAGCATCCCGCACGCGGCCTCGATGTCCGCCCCTCCGGACAACCGCCGCGTGAACGGCTGGCCCACGCGCCGGAACGTCTCGAAGAACCGGTCCGCCTCGGCCGGGGTCGGCGGCCGGAACGGATGGTGCGGCCCCGGCGCCACATCGATCGCGCTCAGCCGGTAGGGCACGTCCGGCAGCCACCGCGCCAGCGCCTCGACCTCGTCCGCGCCGGTGTTGTAGCCCCCCAGCAGCGTCAGCGCGATCATCTGGCGCTCGCGCTGCGCCGCGTACACCTCGCGCACCGCGTCGGCCAGTTCGTCGAGCGACCAGCGGGCGACTCCCGGCATCAGCCGGCGGCGCCGCTCGGGCACGGCCGACCCGAGGCTCACCGCCAGCCGGAACTTGCGGCGCTCGCGGGCGAACCGCCGGATGCCCGGCACGATCCCGGCCGTGCCGATCGTGATCGCCTTCTGCTGGGCGATCCCGACGGCGGGGCGGCTCGCGATCTCCGCGGCCGCCATCACCCGTTCGTAGCAGTCCAACGGCTCGCCCATCCCCAGGAACACCACGGCCCGCACCGGTCCCGGCGCGGCGCGAATCCCCTGGACGATCTGGTCCACGATCTCCCACGTCTCGAGGTCCCGCGCGTGGGGGATGCGCCCGGTGGCGCAGACCAGACAGCCGCGGCGGCAGCCGACCTGGGAACTGACGCACACCGAGTAGCGCCCCTGGGTGACCGGAATCAGCACACTCTCGACGATCCGGCCGTCCGCGGTGCGGTACGCCAGCTTGTGGAAGGGGGCGACCCGCGACACCCGGTGTTCGACCGGCTCCAGCCGCGGCAGCGGCCACGGGACCGCGTCCAGCACCCGGCGGGGCATCCGCCGCAACCCCTCCGCCGTCCGGCGCCCGGCGCGGACGACGTGGGCCAGCAGCCGGGCCGCGTGTTCGGGGCGTCCCCCGAGGGCGGCGACGGCGCGCTCCAGTTCGAGCGGCGGCAGGTTGCGGGGGTCGAGCGGTTCCACGTCCGGCGTCCTCCGTCCGGGACGATATCGGGTTTGACCGGCGCTGCACAGCCGGGCAGACTTCGTCGCGGGTCGCGCCCGCGCGCGCGGCCGGGAGGAGCGAGATGCACGGTCCGGCGCTGCGGTGGATCTTCGTGCTGGGATTCCTCGCCGCCTGCGTCGCCTTCACGCTCGGGCGACGCCGCCTGCGTCGCGGCGTGCCCGCGGCCCGCACCCCGTGGGAAGCCTTGCGACTCGCGTACGCGCTGTCGCTGGCGCTCCTCGTCGGGTGTTCGAGCGGCCCGCGGGCGAACGGCGGCGCGGCGACGGCGGCCGCGAACGCGAACGCGACCGCGAGCGATGCCGCCGGCGCGACCGGACTGGGCGCCGAGGCGGACGCGGTGTGGGCCGAGCTGGTGGCGGCGTGGGACGAGGCGGGGACGTACCGGCCGGGGGAGGTCGAGACGGCCACGCTGGACGCGGCCCGGAGCCGCGTGGACGGCCTGCTCGCCCGCCTCGCCGGCCTCGACCGCGTGACGTCCGACGCGCCGGGACTGGTCGCCCTGTTGCGCGTCGAGTTCGAGGCGCGGCTCGAGGTCTGGCCGGCCGGCGTCACCTGCTACGAGCCGATGCCGCCGCGGACGCCGGAGGCGGAGGCGTGGGAGAGGCTCGCGGCGCGCGTGGACGCGCTGGAGGAGCTGGCGGGCAAGGGATACGTCAACGGCTGGCTGCGCGAGCACGTGCTGGGGCGGTTGCGGGAGGACGCGGCGGCGGTGCGGGCGGGGGTCGAGGCCGGGGATGCGTGGCGCACCGAGGACGACTCGATGCGCGGGCGCGACCCGGCGGAGGCGCTCCGGGTGCTCGAGCGGGCCGAGGCCGCGCTGCGGGCGCTGGCCGGGCCGTAGGTCCGGCGTCCCCGGGGCCGGAGGAACGGACGTGGCGCGGATCCTGGTGGTCGACGACGAGCCGAACGTGCGCAAGCTGCTGCGCGCGCTGCTGGCGCCTCACGGCTTCGAGATCGAAGAGGCGGTCGACGGCGAGGAGGCGCTGGCGCGCGTCGAGGCCCAACCGCCGGAGTTCGTGCTGGCGGACGTGCGGATGCCGAAGATGGACGGCATCCGTCTCTCGCGGGAGATCGCGGACCGCGAGCTGCCGACGACGGTGATCGTGATGAGCGCCTACGGCACGGTGGAGACCGCGATCGAGGCGCTCCGCGCCGGCGCCTACGACTACATCATGAAGCCGTTCCGCACCGACGAGGTGCTGCTGACGCTGCGCAAGGCGGAGGAACGCGAGCAGCTCCGGCGCGAGAACCGCGAGCTCCGGCGGCGGGTCTCGACCCAGGCCGTGCCGGGGCCGGTCGAGTTCGAGGGGCTCCAGGCGCGCTCGCCGGCCATGCAGCGCGTCTTCAAGACCGTCGCCAAGGTGGCCGACTACAAGACCACCGTGCTGCTCACGGGCGAGAGCGGCACGGGCAAGGAGCTGGTCGCGCGCGCCCTGCACGCCCGTTCGAGCCGCGCCGCGAAGCCGTTCGTCGCGCTCAACTGCGGCGCGATCCCCGAGACGCTGCTGGAGAGCGAGCTGTTCGGCTACCGGCGCGGCGCGTTCACCGGCGCCGCGCAGGATCGGCGCGGGCTGGTGGAGGAAGCCGACGGCGGCACCCTGTTCCTCGACGAGATCGGCGAGCTCCCCGCGCCGGTGCAGGTCAAGCTCCTGCGGGTGCTGCAGGAAGAGACCTTCCGGCCGCTCGGCGACACCGCGGACCGCTCGGTCGACCTGCGGGTCGTCGCCGCCACCGCCCGCGATCTCGCCGAGGAGGTGCAGGCCGGCCGGTTCCGCGAGGACCTGTTCTACCGGCTCAACGTGCTGACGATCGAACTGCCGCCGTTGCGGGCGCGCCGCGAGGACGTGCTGATCCTCGCCGAGCACTTCCTGGACCGCGAATGCGCCCGGCTCGGCAAGCCGAGGCTCGAGCTGGCCCCCGATGCCCGCCGCGCCCTGCTCGAGTACTCCTGGCCGGGCAACGTGCGCGAGTTGGAGAACGCCGTGGAGCGGGCGGTCGTGCTGGCCGAGGGCGACCGCATCGGCGTCGGCGACCTGCCGGGACGCATCGTCGCCGGCCGCGACCCGATCAAGGCCTTCCTCGCCTCGGGCGAGATCTCGCTCAAGAAGACCGGTCGCTTCGTCGAGGAGACGCTGATCCGACGGGCCCTCGACGAGACCGGCGGGAACCGCACCGCCGCCGCCAAGCTGCTGGAAATCAGCCATCGCACCCTGTTGTACAAGATCAAGGAATACGGCATCCGGTGACGGGAACGCGATCCGGCCCCGAGGGGTCCGGGGACGCGGCTCCCGGCCGGCGGCGCGGCGCGGCGACCCGCACCGGCCGGACGCGGGCGAGTCCGCGAGGCCGTTCCGCCGGCCCGCCGGGGCGCGGGGAAGAAAATGCCCCGACGCGCGGTTCGTGGTATAAGCGGACCGGCCGCGGGCCGCTGGGAGGTCGGATGAGTCGTCTCGCTGCGCTGGTCGCATCCGCGTTCGCCCTGGCGGGGTGCGGGGAGAAATTCATCCCCAACACCGACGTCGAGGACACCGAGGACAACCGCAAGGTGATCGAGTACTGCGAGCAGTACCGCGTCGCCCTGGAGGCGCGCGACGTCGCGCGCCTGCTGTCGATGACCGCCGAGGACTACTACGAGGACGGCGGGTCGCCGTCGGGCGAGGACGACTACGACCGCGCGGGGCTGGAGGAGCGGCTGCGCTCCCGGTTCCAGCGCGTCGAGGCGGTCCGCTACGACATCCGCTACCGGCGGGTGGTGTACTTTCCCGACCGCGTCGAGGTGTACTACTCGTACTACGGCCGCTTCCAGGTCGCGGGGCAGACGCCCGGCGAGTCGCTCTGGTTCAGCCAGGTGGGCGACAACCGGTTGGTGCTCGCCCGCGTGCCCGACGGGTTCAAGATCCTGAGCGGCCTCTGATGCTCGACCGCCTGCGCTCCCGGCTGGGTCGCCTCGAACCGGCACACTGGGTTGCGCTGGCCGCCGCCCTGCTGCTCCTGCCCGGCCTCGGCCGCCGCCCGACGCTCGAACCATGGGAGCGCCTGCACGCGGAGGTCGCGGCGCGGATGGCCGAGGACGGCGCGGGCAACGCGTTCGGCCCGGTCGCCGGCGACGAGTTCTACCTCGAACGACCCCCGGCGGCGTACTGGCCCGGGGCCCTGGCCGCGGCCGTCTTCGGGCCGACGCCGTTCGCGACGCGGCTGCCCGCGGCGCTGGCCGGCATCGCGCTGCTGTGGGCCGTCTTCGTCCTGGTGCGGCGGG
>JAAZOP010000243.1 GCA_012797735.1 Myxococcales bacterium | reverse complement strand
TTCCCCAGGTTGCCCTGCGCCTCGCCCGTCTTCGACTGCTGCACGAACTTCATGTACAGCGGGATGGCGATGGCGGCCAGGATGCCGAGAATGACCACCACGATCATCAATTCGACAAGAGTGAATCCGTCCTTCCTTCCCACGGTTCATCCTCCTGCTGGCGGTGTACCCGGCTGGCGGCCCTAGTAGGTTCGAGCCGACTTGCGGGGACTCCCCCCGTGCGGTGCCTCCGCGTGAGGAAGAGGACTACTCATTGTCGTTCACGACCGCGAGAGGACCGATCTGGATCGAGCCGTCCGCGGCCGTCTGACCGGCACGGGTGAACCGGGACCAGACGCCGTCGCCGTCGAGGTCGCCGGAGGCAATCGCCTGGAACGTCTGCGTCCCGGTGTCCGGCGTCAGGGCCGCGTAGCAGTACACGTAGCGGATGGGGGACGAGAGCTCGAACTTCATCTGCGCCCAGGCGGTGACGTTCGCGGCCGCGCAGGCACCGGCACCCGCCGTGGTGCAGCTCCACTCGTTGATGTTCGGCTGGTACGAGGACTTGACGACCGAGGCAGCGGCCCTCGGCACCGACTCGGCGTTCACCGCCGGGGTAGCGTCGCAGGTCGCGGCGCCGGTGCGCGTCGTGTTCGGGAACTTGGCGATCAGGCTGGTCGAGCTGCCCGGGGTGATCGTCGCAGTCGTGCTCTGGCTGCTCGACTTCGCATAGTACTCCTCGACCAGACTGGCGATCTTCCCCAGGTTGCCCTGCGCCTCGCCCGTCTTCGACTGCTGCACGAACTTCATGTACAGCGGGATGGCGATGGCGGCCAGGATGCCGAGGATGACCACGACGATCATCAGCTCGACGAGAGTGAAACCCTTCTTGCCCTTCATTGCTGTTCCTCCTTCTCTCGGGGGTCCGGAACATCCCGTCCGGGCCCGCTCTTCCCCGCCCCGTCAGTTCCCTTCGTTGACGACACCCATGATGTTCTGGGAGTTCGAGAGGTAGTACTGCGTCGTGTCCGCCAAGCCGGTGGCGCCGGACGCATTGAGGTTGCCGTAGCCGACGGCGGCCCACCAGTGGTCATTGGTATTCGCCAGGCCCGCCGGCACGCCGCTCACCGTCTGCCCCGGCAGTCCCGCCACCACCACGTAGCCGAACCGCACGGCGCTCTGCGGGCGGAACCCGAGCCGCTTCCACGCGTCGTCGATCGGGTTTCCGGCCACGGGGATCCAATCGACCCAGCCGAAGTCGTTACGCGGCGCCGTCGCCGGGCGCCGGTTGCTGAAGTCCATCGTTCCCGACACGTTCAGGTACTGTCCGAACTCGGACTTGAACACCTCCTCCTTGGCGCCGATGTCCCGCAACAATGCCTGGACCTCGCTCGTCTTGGAGTAGTGGAACGGCTTGAGGAAGCTCGGAACGGCGATCGCCGCCAGCACCCCGAGAATGATCACGACGATCATTAGCTCGAGCAGCGTGAAACCCCGGTTCCGTCCCCGATTCATCGCGGCCTCCTTCCTTGCAAGCGTCGGACCATCGCGTCGCGACGCGCGCGACCGAACGATTCCGGCGGGTTGCATCGAGCATCCCCCGCGGCCGGAGCGCGGGTGACGAAAATTGTCAGCCTCCCGCGCCGTTTTTCGGCGCTTCCTCCGCCGGCGAGTCCAACCCTGCCAGCCGGTGCTTCCCGAGCCGATAGCGCAGGGACCGCTCGGTGATGCCGAGATGCCGTGCGAGGTCCCGGTGCCTCGAACCGACCTCGCCGATCGCCTGCAGGAGCGCCCGGCGTTCCATGGCGTCCAGGTACTCGTCGAGCGACTGGCCCGGGGTGCGCGCCGGCAGCGGCGGTTCTCCGGACAGGCTCCCGGCCGGGCGGCCGAGCCGCACGGCCGAAGCCTCGACGACGTCCCCGTCGGTCAGCGCCACGGCGCGTTCCACGGCGTTCGCCAGTTCGCGCACGTTGCCGGGGTACTCGTGGTTCAAGAGCGCCTGCAGCGCGGCGGGAGCGAAGCCGCGGACCGTCCGGCCGAGCTGTTCGGCGTACTTGCGGAGGAAGTGTCGGGCGAGCGGTTCGATGTCGGCCACGCGTTCGCGCAGCGGCGGCAGTTCGATGCGCAGCACGTTGAGGCGGTAGAACAGATCCTCGCGGAACCGCCCGGCCCGCACCTCGGCCTCGAGATCCCGGTTCGTGGCGGCGATCACCCGCACGTCCACCGGCAGCTCGTCCACGCCGCCCACCGGCTTGACCACCCGCTCCTGCAACACCCGCAGCAGCTTGACCTGCAGCGCCACCGGCAGTTCGGCCACTTCGTCGAGGAACACGGTGCCGCCGTCCGCGGAACGGAACAGCCCCGGCTGCGCGGACACCGCGCCGGTGAACGCCCCCTTGACGTGCCCGAACAGCTCCGACTCGATCAGCGTCTCCGGGATCGCGCCGCAATCGACGACCACGAACGGCTTGTCCGCCCGGGGCCCCTCGTGGTGGATCGCGCGCGCCACCAGTTCCTTGCCCGTGCCGCTCTCTCCCGTCACCAGCACGTTGGTCGGGATCCGCGCGGCGCGACGGCAGAGCGCGATCACCTCCGCCATGCGCTCCGAGCGTCCGACGATCTCGCCGAAGGTGTGGCGGCCGGCGACGCGGGCGCGAAGCTGGAGGTTCTCGCGGAGCAGCCGGCGTTTCTCGAGCGCCTTCTCCGCCAGGACCTTGAGCTCCTCGGTCGAGTACGGTTTCTGGACGAAGTCGTAGGCGCCCAGGCGCATCGCCGCGATCGCCTTCTCCACGGTGGCGTGGGCGGTGATCACCAGCACCTGCGTCTCCGGCGACCGCTCCTTCGCCCGGCGCAGCACCTCGATGCCGTCCATTCCCGGCATCGCCAGGTCGGTGACCACCAGGTCGAACGGCTCCGCGTCGCGGATCGCCGCCGCGGCCTGGTCGCCGTCCGCCGCCAGCACGACCTCGTAGCCCGCCCGGCGGAACAACACCTCGAGCGTGGCGCGGATCCCCTCCTCGTCATCGACGACCAAGAGTCGGGGAACCTCGGCGGCGACGGCGCTCATGATCGGCTCGAGGCTACCACCGCGGGCACGGACTGGCCATCCGCCGTCGTCTCCGCGACTCCGCCGCCCTCCCCGGCCGCCGGACCGGGAACGGAAGCGGCCGCCGGAGGCGCCGCCGCGGGCGCCACCACGTTCGGCGCCGGCGAGACGGCGGGCCCGACCGCGGGCGACTCCGCGTTCGCCCCCGGCGGCTCCGGAGGCGGAACCGCTGGCGGCTCCGGCGCCGCCGCGACCGGCTCGTTCGCGGACGAGCCGGGCGACCCGGCCGGCGCGGGCATCGGCGAGCCGCCGTCCGCGGAAGCCGGCGTCTCCGCAGCCACCACGACCGGTGCCGCGGGCTCCGCGGCGGCGTCGATCCCGTCGTCGAGCGGCGCGGTGAAGTCTTCCGGCGCCTCGTCGGTCTCCGGCGCCTCGATCGGCAACGCCGGCGGCCGGCCCGCGGGGTGCTCCTCCGCCGGCGCCCGGCCGACCTCGCGCAGGTAGTTCCGCGCCTCGTCCGGCGAAGCCCAGACGACCACCTCGTCCCCCGCGGCCAGCGCCGTGTTGCGACCAAAGTGGTTGATCCGCGACAGCGCGGCGCCCGTCGTGCCGAAGCGGCGCGCGATCGACTCGAGCGTGTCGCCCTCCCGCACGACGTAGACGATCCGCTCGCGCCCCTCCTGCCGCGCCAGATGTTCGAACAGCTCCGTCGAGCCGGCGGTGAAGGCCAGCACGTCGCTCTCCCCGAGCACCAGCACCGTGGCGCGGTCGAGCGACGGGGGGACGAACAGTTGCAGCACGAGCCCCGCCGGGAGGTAGGCCTCGGGATCGATCGTGTTCCAGGTCACGAGGTCGGTGGCGGTCACGCCGAACGCCTCGGCGATCGCCGCCAGCGTGTCGCCGGCGAGCGTCCGGTAGAACACCCGTTCGCGGCCGGGGTAGACGAAGGTCTCGGCGGGGACGACGGCGAGCGGTTTCGGGTCGGGGCGCGGGAGGTCGCGGGGCTCGACGTCCGGCACGTCGATCGCGTCGCCGCCGCGCACAACGTCCCGCTCCCCCAGACCGTTGAGCTGCCGCAGCCGCGCGACCGTGGTGCGGAAACGCCAGGCCACGTCGGACAGCGTCTCGCCGAAGCGGACGGTGTAGGCGCGGACCTGGTCCTGCTCGCGCGCCGCCGCCAGCCGCTCGACGAACCCTTCCTCCGCGCCGGCCGGCACCCGCACCAGCCAGCGCTCCTCGCCCGGCGGCGTGCGATCGCGCAGCAGCTCGGGATTCAGCCGCCGGAACGCCTCGGGCGTGACCCGCGCGGCCTGCGCCAGCGCCGCGATGCGCTCCACGCCGCGGATCTCCACCAGGTCGTACGGCTCCGGCGGGTCGAGCGCCACGCCGGTCAGGCCGAAGCGGTCCGGGTTGCGGGCCGCGATCGCGACCGCCAGCACCTTGGCGACGTAGATCGTGGTGCCGAACGGCAGGGCGTTCTCCGTCGCCGCCAGCGTCCAGTAGTCGTTCGTCCCGTGCTTGACGATCGCCTTCTCCAGCCCCGACCAGCCCATGTTGTACGCGGCGAGCGCCAGGTCCCAGGAGCGGAAGCGCGCGTGGAGGTCCGCGAAGTACAGCGCGACGGCCTCCGTCGAGCGCTCCGGGTTGCGCCGTTCGTCGATCCACCGCGACTGGCGCAGGCCGTAGATCCGCCCGCCGGCCGGCATGAACTGCCACAGGCCGACGGCGCCGGCCGACGAACGCTCCGTGGGCGAGAAACTCGACTCGACCGCCGCCACCCACAGCAGATCCTCGGGCAGCCCGTGGCGCCGCAGCACCTCGCGCACCATCGCCGACCAGCGTCCCGAGCGGCGGTACCAACCTTCCAGCGCCCCGTGGAACGAGCCCCCCTCCCGCATCTGCTCGAGGAAGTAGACCACCTTCTCGTCCCACCGGACCGGCAGGTCGGGCAGCACGATCCCCTGGAGCCACGACAGGTCGCGGGTGCCCCCCGCGGCCGCCGGCGAGACCTCCGCGGCCGCCTCGCCCGCCGCCGCCTCCCCCGCGGCC
>JAAZOP010000242.1 GCA_012797735.1 Myxococcales bacterium | reverse complement strand
GCGGCGGGCGCCGGGGCGTTGCGACCGGAGGAGCTCGGCGTCCCGGCGGAGTCGTTCCGCGCGGCGTGCGCGGCGGGGCGGGCGGGCGTCCCGGCGGCGGTGTTTCCCGCCGGAACGGGCGGCGGCGACTGGCCGTGGGTGGTCCACTTCACGCGGGCCTGCGCCGGGGAGTTTCCCGGCGAGACGCGGGCGGAGTACCTGGCGGCGCTGGCGGGTCCGGAGGACCCGCGCTTCCACGACGCGCGCCGGGCGCTCGAGAGGATCCTCGCCGAGGGTCGGATCCGGTCCTCGACGCGGTTGATCCGCGGCGGGCACGCGGTGGTTTCGTTCACGGCGGCCCACCCGGGCGACCTGGCGCGGCTGGCGCGGTGGGCCCGGCACCTGGGCCGGATGACGTTCGAGCCGTACGGGGTGGGGTTGCGGCGGGCGGCGGCGTTGCGCCTCGGAATCCGGCCGGCCGTGTACGGGCCGCCGGGACTGCAGGCCGCGCTGCCGGCGGAGGAGCGCCATCTGTTCCAGGTCGGGCGCGGACGGCGGGAGGAGTGGACGCCGGAGCGCGAGTGGCGGGCGCGGGGCGACGTGGACCTCGGGCGCTGGCCGCCGGAGGACGCGGTGGTGGTGGTGCCGACGCGGGCGGAGGCGGCGGAGTTGCGGGCGGGCGCGCCGTTCCCGGTGCTGGCGCTGGAGTCGTGGACCGCTCAGCCTTCGGCGGTGTCGGCGGAAGGCGGCGGTTCCGGGGCGGGCGGCTCCTCGGGGGTCGGGGACGGCGGCGGGGCGGCGGGCGGGCGCGGGGGCAGTCCGTAGTCGTCGCGGAGCTTGGTGCGCAGCCGGCGCAGGATCGTCTCCTCCGTGCTGCGGGGCTGCCCGGTCACGCGCACGCGCAGTTCGACCACCGGGATTCCCCGCTCGCCGGAGCCGCGGACGAACTCGACGGCGCCCTGGTAGTCGCGGCCGTTCTCGTGGATCACGAACAGCAGGTAGCCGTTCTCGCGGTCCTGCTCGGCGATCTCGTAGCCGAGGTCGACGCGCAGGAGGCGGACGGCGGTGCTCCAGACGACGTCGTGGTCGTAGGTGAAGGTCGCCTCGGCGTCGGCGGCGGCGCGGGAGGGCGGGAGCGCGCCGAGGGCGGCGGCGGCGAGCAGCGCGGGGACGGCGGGGATCGTGGGGCGGCTCGAGGGGGACACGTCGCACCTCCTCCGGGCGGGTCGCCGCCCGGGTTTCCGGCCTCCATCATCGCAGCGCGCGGGTGCGCGGCCAAATTCCCGGCGGGTCGGTCAGCTCCAGTCGGCGAGGTCTTCGGTGGCGACCTGGGGGAGTCCGGAGGAGAAGACGCCGCGCAGCGAGACGCGGGCGGCGAGCAGGCTGCCGAAGCCGACGAGCAGGGTGAGGCCGACCTGGCAGAGGTAGAGCAGGAAGATGAACGCGGCGGCGCGACCGGTCACCCCGCCCGCGGCGGCGGGGAGGTAGAGTTCGAGCGCCACGAGGACGGAGGCCTGGAAGTTGCCGAAGAAGCCGGGGCCCGAGGGGAGGAGGATGCCCACGGCGACGACGGCCATCGTGGCGACGCCGCCGAGCAGGTCGAGTTCCAGTCCGCAGCCCCGGGCGAGCAGCATGACGCCCACGGCGTTGATCGACCAGTAGGCGACCGAGGCGACGAGGAACTGGAGCAGGGCGAGCTTGTTGGGGAGCACGGCGAGGCCGCGGCCGAACCCTTCCAGGACGTGCACGACGGTGTCGGCCAGCCGCTGCGAGAAGGGGGCGGCGAGGCGCCGGCCGAGGCGCACGAACGCCTCGGCGCGCCAGAGGAAGGCGAGGAGGAAGACGAGCGCGGCGAGGAACAGGCCCAACGGCAGGAGGCGCAGCGGCCAGACGTAGGGGCTCCGGGAGGGATCGATGCCGAAGAGGCACAGCGTCAGCCAGAGCGACACGAGCAGGCCGTCGACGACCCGCTCGATGGCGATCGTGCCGAGCGCGGCGCTCATCGAGACGCCGGCGTGCCCCTTGATCAGGTAGGGGCGCGCGATCTCGCCGGTCCGCAGCGGCAGGACGAGGATGGCGAGGAAGCCGACGAAGGCGACGGGGAGCATGCGGCGGACGGCGAGACCGGGATGGATCGGCCGCAGGAGGTAGATCCAGCGGTAGGCGCGGAGGAAGTGGACGGCGACGAGGGTCAGCAGGTAGACGGGCACGGCCCAGCCGGCGACGGCCGCGAACTGCCCGGCGGAGGGGAGGATCTCGAGGCCCTGGTTGCCGAGCCACCAGACGAACGCGGCGGCGATGGCCAGCGACAGAGCGAGCCGGACGATCAGCTTGCGGGCGCCGGCGGTCATGCCGGACGCTCCGCGGGCGGCGGTGGGGATGCGAGCGCGAGGCGGAAGGGGCCGCGGTGGAGGAGGCGGTCGAGGCCGTCGTCGCCGACGAGGCGGCGGAGCCGCTCGATCGATCGCGCCACCTCCGCCAGCTCCCGCTCGGCATGCAGGTCGGTGCAGGCCGCGTCGAACAGGTCCAGTTCGAGGAACCGTTCGGCGGCCTTGCGCGAGCCGCGTCCGCCCTGTCCGACGAGGCTGGTGAGGTCGAGGGCGACGGCGACGCCGGCCCGCCGCAGCTCCTGGACGAGTTCCAGATCGTCCTGGAACGCCGCGCAACGCTCGGGGTGCGCCAGCACGGGCCGCAGTCCGCCGACGCGCAGCCGGAACAGCTGTTCGGAGAGCCGCGCGGGGGCGGGGCCGACGGTGGAGATCTCGACGAGGATCGATCGGCCGTTGGGGAGGGGTCGGGCGCGGCCTTCGCCGATGCGCATCCAGACCTCGTCGTCGAGGAAGTGCTCGCCGGCGAGCAGGACGCGGGGGCCGGTCGGACCGAGCGCCGCGCGCAGATCGTGGAGGGCCGCGACGACGGCCTGCGGTTCGGGGTCGTACAGGCCGGGCCGCATGTGGGGGGTGGCGACGAGGCAGGTGAAGCCGAGGTCGCGCAGGCCGCGCGCCAGGGTCACCGCCTCGGCGACGCTCTCGGCACCGTCATCGACCCCGGGCAGGATGTGGCTGTGCAGGTCGATGAATCCTTCCGGCGCCAGCGCTTCGGTCATGCCGGTTCCGTCGTTCCCGCCCCGTCCGGGCGCCCCCACCGTTCGCGCACCACCCGCTCCAGCTCCCCGGCAGTGTTGCGCGAAGGGTCGTCCGTGACAAGTTCCAGCAGGGCGCGCTTGACCTCGCCGACGCGGGGTCCCGGGCCGATGCCGAGCAGGCGCATGATCGCGGCGCCGTCGATCGCCAGGGCGTTCTCGTCGAGGGCGGGGCGGGCGGCGAGGAGGGCCGCGGCGCGTTCGGCGAGTCGTCCGGCGGCGGCGCGGGCGGCGGGGACGTCGGGACGGTCGCCCTTGGCGACGAGGTCGGCCTGGAGCAGGGCGAGCTGATCGGCGAGGCGCTCGGGGCCGATCCGTCGCAGCCAGCGGCGGACGGCGGCGTCGGTCCAGGCGTCGTCGTAGTAGACGCCGTGGTGGGCCACCAGCGCCGCGACGTGCTCGACGTCGCGCGCGGGGAAGCGCATCGTCCGGAGCCAGGCGGCGGCGAGCTCGGCCGAGCGCTGTTCGTGGCCGTGGAAGGTGCGGTCCGCCTTGTCGTCGGACCAGGCGGCGGTGTCGAGTTTCCCCAGGTCGTGGAGCAGGGCGGCGAGGCGGACGGGTCCGGGCGGCGCGGCATCGACCGCCCGCAGGGTGTGCTCGAACAGGTCGAACTCGTGCCAGCGGTTCTGGGCGAAGTCTCGGGCGCGGGCCAACTCGGGGAGGAACTCGGCGAGGAGGCCGCTGTCGGCGAGCAGACGAAGGCCGACGGAGGGTCGGGGCGCGCCGAGCAGCTTGACCAGCTCGTCGCGGACCCGCTCGCGGGAGACGCGGCGGAACACGTCGTGGTGCCGGGCGAGGGCGGCGCGGGTGGCCGGTTCGACGTCGAACTCCAGGGTGGCGGCGAAGCGGGCGGCGCGCATGGGTCGGAGGCCGTCCTCGGCGAAGCGCGCGTCCGGGTCGCCGACGGCCCGGAGGGTGCGGGCGGCGAGGTCCTGCAGGCCGCCGAAGGGATCGACGAGCGCGCCGGTCAGCGGGTCGCCGGCGACGGCGTTGACGGTGAAGTCGCGGCGGGCGAGGTCGTCCTCGATGCGTTCGACGAAGGTGACCGCGACGGGGTGGCGGCCGTCGGCGTAGGCGCCGTCGCCGCGGAAGGTGGTGACTTCGATCGCGCGGCCTTCGAGGACGACGGTGACGGTGCCGTGCGGCAGGCCGGTGGGGATGGCGCGCGGGAACAGATCGAGGACGCGCGCCGGGGGAGCCGCGGTGGCGACGTCCCAGTCGTTGGGGAGCGGTCGTCCGAGGGCGAGGTCGCGGAGGGAGCCGCCGACGAGGAAGGCGGCGTGGCCGTCGTCGCGGAGGCGGCGGCAGACGGCGAGCACGGGGTGCGGGACGCGGCGCGGCCAGTCCGGCGGAACGGCGGCGGGCGCGGACGGCGGCGGGTCGGAACTGGGGCGCTCGACCATCGGGCCTCTCCGGCGGAAGCCGATGATGTCGGGTTGCGCGGCACCGCGCAAGCGGGATCGGCGCCGGCTATTCCTCGACGCCGTCGACGATCACCGGAATCTCGGCGGCCTGTTCGGGGTCCTCGATGCGGGCCGACTCGCGGGCGGGGCCGAGGTTCGGTTCCTGGAGGCCGGCGAGGATCTTTTCCGCCTCGGCCTTGGCCTCCTCGGCCTGCTTGGTCTTGCCCTGCTTGGCGAGCATCTCCGCGTAGGAGCGCAGGGTCTTGGCGCGTTCGAGGTTGTCGCCGATCTCCTCGCAGATCGCGAGGGAGCGTTTGAACAGGAGGTCGGCGTTGCGCTCCTCCTCCTCGCCCCAGCCGCCGGCGAAGGTGATTTCGGCGAGGGTGCGGAGGGCGATCGAGACGAGCACCTTCGAACGCATCGCCTCGAAGTGGCCGAGGGCGACCTTGAGGGCCTCGCGGGCGCCGGCGTAGTCGCCCATCAGCATCCGGGTCTTGCCGATCGCGCGGGCGGTCTCGCCCTGGAGCAGGTGGTCGCCGAGCTGGATCGCGATTTCCTGGGCTTCGCCGAGCGTCTTGATCGCGTCGGCGTAGCGGCGGATCTGGTATTCGGAGACGCCGATGTTGGTCAGCAGGTAGGCCTGGCGGAGGCGGTCATCGATCCGGCGGGCCTCGACGAGGGCTTCCTGCCAGAGCTGGATCGCCTTGTCGTGCTCGCCGGAGTCCTGGTAGACGGTGCCGAGGTTGTTGAGGGAGATGATCAGACCGGGGACGTCCTTGATCTTGCGGCGGATCTCGAGCGACTCGGTGAAGCACTGGAGGGCTTCCTCGAACTGGGCGGAGTCCTGGTAGACGAGGCCGAGGTTGTTGAGGGAGAGGGCGATCGAGCGGCGGTCGCCGATCTGGCGGCGGATCTCGATCGCCTTCTGCATCTGCTGGAGGGCGACCTTGTACTCGCCGCGGCGCCAGTGGACCTTGCCGATATCGTCCAGGGAGGAGGCGACGCCGCGCTGGTCGTCGGACATGGCGAACAGGACGTGGCCGGTGCCGAGGTGGCGGAGGGCCTCGTCGAGGCGGCCCAGTTCGCGCAGCACGCGGCCGATCCGGTTGTGGGCGACGCCGCCCTTGCGGCGCATGTCGAGGCGCCAGGCGATGCGGCGCATCTCCTCGAAGCACTGCAGGGCGTCGTCCATGCGGCCGAGGTTCTGGAGGACGTCGCCGAGGTTGTGCAGGGCCTCGAAGCGGGTGACCAGGTCGGCGGGGTCGAGGTGTTCGAGGGCGCGGCGGTAGTACTCGGCGGCCTTGGCGTTCGCGTAGCGCTCGCGGGCCTGGTTGGCGGCCTGGAGGTAGGTCGCCGCGGCCTTGGGCTTGGATCCGCCGCGGGCGTGGTGCTCGGCCACCATCTCCAGTTCGTCCTCGCGGCCGTGGATCCGGTACGCGAGCCACTCGCCGATCAGCCCGTGGTACCGGCTCAGTTTCGCCGGGCTGGTCATGCGCCGGATCATGTCGCGTTCGAGGTTGTGCTTGAAGATGAACTCCTGGTCGCCCTCGAAGGTGGAGTCGGGGACCTCCATGATGTAGTCGCGCTGGACGAGGCCGCCGATCACGTCGCGGATGTGGGGGGCGAGGTCGGCGGTGCCGCCCCAGATCTCGGGCGGTTCGGCGTCGGCGCGGCCGAGGGCGACGAGGCCGCCGAGCCAGAAGACGGAGCCGAAGGCGCAGGCCTTCTCCATCGTGTCGCGTTCGGCGGGGGTCAGGGCGCCGATCCGGGCCTGGATCGCCTCCTCGACGGACATCGGCAGGCGCACGGCGGAGAGCCGGTCGAGGTTGACCTTCCACTTGCCGTCGGGGGCCTGGGCGACGGTGCCGTTCTCCAGCAGCATCTTGACGATCTGTTCGATGAAGTACGGGTTGCCGCCCGCCATGTTGCAGGCGCGCTGGACCAGCGCGTCGGGCAGGTCCTCCACCGCCGACAGCAGCGTCGTGAGGTACCGCTCGGAGTTGAGCCGCGACAGCGGTCCCAGTTCGACCATCACGTGGCGGTCGCCGACTTTGGTTCGTTCCAGCCGGACGCCCCGCTGCCGCAGATAGTGCTCCAGGCCGCTGTTACTCATCGTTGTGGCGACCACCGTCGCCCCGGCTAGTTTTCCCTGCTGAAGCAAATGACCCGCCAGTAGTGCCAGCGTGTGGTCGCCGTCGATGAGCGTGCCGGCAGGGGTAAGGAACACCACGCGGTCG
>JAAZOP010000241.1 GCA_012797735.1 Myxococcales bacterium | reverse complement strand
GCCGTGGATCCACCGCACGCCGGTCGTGACCTGCCGCAGCCTGGACGAGGCGGTCGGGGCGCGGTTGTTCTTCCAGTGCGAGAACCTGCAGCGGGCCGGCGCGTTCAAGATGCGCGGCGCGTCCAACGCCGTGTTCTCGCTGGACGGCGGCGCCGCGGCGCGCGGCGTCGCGACCCACTCCTCGGGCAATCACGCCCAGGCCCTGGCGCTCGCCGCCCGCAACCGCGGCATTCCGGCGCACGTGGTGATGCCGTCCAACGCGCCCGCGATCAAGCGCGCCGCGGTCGAGGGTTACGGCGGCCGGATCACTTGGTGCGCCCCGACGCTGGCGGCGCGCGAGAACACGCTGCGGCGGGTCGTCGCCGACCCCGGGGCGACGTTCATCCACCCCTACGACGACTACCGGATCATCGCCGGCCAGGGCACGGCGGCGCTGGAGCTGCTGGAGGAAGTCCCGGATCTGGACGCCGTGGTCGTCCCGGTCGGGGGCGGCGGGCTCGCCGCGGGCACCTGCCTGGCCGTGCACGGCCTGGCGCCGCGGGCGGCGGTGGTGGCGGCCGAGCCGCGGAACGCGGACGACGCCTTCCGCTCCCTGCGGGAGGGCCGGATCGTGCCGTCGAACGACCCGCAGACGATCGCGGACGGCCTCCGGACGTCGCTGGGAACCCGCACCTTCCCGATCCTGCGGGCACACCTCGCCCGCGTCGCGCTGGCCTCGGAGGAGTCGATCGTCCGGGCGATGCGGCTGCTCTGGGAGCGGGCGAAGCTGGTGGTGGAGCCCTCGGGCGCGGTGCCGCTGGCGGCCCTGCTGGAGGACCCCGGCGATCTGCGCGGCCGCCGCGTCGGCGTGATCCTGTCGGGCGGCAACGTCGACCTCGACCGCCTGCCGTGGCTCGTCGCCCCCGGCCGGGCGTAGCGCCGCCCGCCGGGCGGATCAGGTCGCGCTGGCGGGGATCGCGACGACGAGGTCCATGGCGAAGGTCACGTCCAGCGCATCCAGCTCGGCGAGGCGCCGTTGCACGCCCGCGCGGCCGGCGCGATAGGTGACGGCGAGCAGGTCGGCGAGCGCGGGGTGGTCGAGCCGCCGGCGCGAGCGCGCCGTCGCCTGCCGCTCGAGGCGGAAGTGCGGCGCCAGCGCTTCGAGGAGTCCGGCGGTCCGGTCGCGCCGGTCCGCGCGTCCCTGCACCGCCTCGCGCAGTTCGACGAGGTCGTCGGCCGCCGGCACGCCGAGCACCAGGCGGCCGTCCGGGGCGAGCAGCCGGGCGTACTCGGCGAAGTTGCGGCGCGCGGCGATGGCGAGCACCGCGGCGAAGGCGCCGCCGGCGAACGGCAGGCGCCGGTCGGCGTTGGCCACGATCCAGCGGCCCGCGGGCAAAGCCTTCGCCGCGAGTTCGACGGCGGCGGAGGAGATATCGACCCCCCACGGTTCGACACCGAGCGTCGCGCGGAGTCGTCGGAGGAGGAAGCCCTCGCCGCACCCGGCGTCGAGAACCCGCGCGCCGGGGCCGACTCTCGCCTCGCGGAGCATCTCCGCGACCCGGTCGGCGACGGCATCCGCCGCGCCGGCCTCGACGAGCCGCCGGCGCGCGCGCACCACCGCCGCGGAGTCCCCCGGGTGCTTCGACCGGCGGTCCTGCACCAGGAGCAGATGGACGTGGCCGGACCGGGCCCGGTCGAAGGAGTGTCCCGCGGGGCAGCGGAGCGTTCGTTCCCCCCACGCCAGCGGCGCGCCGCACCCGCGCACGGGGCAGACGACGATCCCGGCGTCCCGACTGCCCGGAGGAGGCGACCGCGGCGGCGTTTCCGGCGTCATCGTGGAGCAATCTAGCAGGCCGCGGCCGCGGTCCGCCACGTCCCGGCTCCGGCGGGGACGGGGGTCTGCCGGTTCCGCCCGACGCCGGCGGCGGGCGGGTGTATCCTCCCGGGCAGGCGATCATGGCTGCACGGTTCGGCCGCGTCGCGATGGTGCTCCTCCCGGGCCTGGCGCTCGCCGCCGCCGTCCGGACCGCGCGCGCCGCGGATCGCGTGATCCCTCCGGGACAGGAAGCGCTGGTCGAGGCGATGCTCGGGGGCGGGGAGGAACTGCCCGGCGGCTGCCGGCTGCGGAACGCCGCGATCGAACCGCGGCGGATCCTCGCCCGCTACGCCTGCACGACCGGCGAGGTGGGGATCGAACTGGGCGACGTCGAGGGCGCCGCGGAGGGAGCGCGGCGGACGGCGAAGTTCGTCGTCCTGGCGCGCGGCGCGCCGCCGTCGGGTCTTCTCGAGGCGCTGGAGATCCGCCTGCGCTCGGGCGAGGCCGGCTTCGTGTGGCACCGGCCGGACGCGCCTTCGACGGACCGCGCGGCGGAAGCGTCCGCGGGAAGCGAACCGGACCAGGCTTCGCGGCAGCGGCATCCCTGGAGTCTGCTGGCGGGTCTGGTCCTGGCCGTCGCGGGGGTCGCCGGGACGCGACCCCGCGCGAGAGAAGTCGGGATCGCGTTCGCCGTGTGGGCAGGCGCGCTGGCGCTCCGGGCCGCGTTCGGCCCCTGGGGGCCGTTCCACGTCAACGGGCAGGGGCCGGCCTGGCTCGCCGCGGCGATCGCCGGTTCGGGGAGCCTCGGGCACTACGGTCCGGGCTACGCCGAGCTGTTCGCGCCGGCGGCCCGGCTGTGGAGCGCCTCGCCGGACACCGCGGTCTTCCTGGCGAACGCGGCGCTCGGGGCGGGGATCCCCGCGCTGGCCTGGGTCGTCGCGCGCCTGCTGCGCCTCGACGCGGACGTGTCGCTCGGCGCCGCCGTGCTGCTGGCGTTCGACCCGGCGGCGATCCGGCTCGGGGCCACCGAGTCGTACCTTCCATCGATCGCGGCCCTGGCGTTGGGCGCGACGGCGCTGCTCCTGGCGGCGGTCCGCCTTCTCGAGGAGCGCCGGCGGTGGATCGCCGCGATGTTCGGCCTCGCCGCGGCGCTGCTCTGCGCGCAGGCGGCGCGCATCCACCCGCTGGCCTGGGGTCCGGTCGCGCTCGTGCCGTGCGTCGTGCTCGCGGCGCCCGCCCTTCCCTCCGGAGGCCGGCGGGTGTTGTGGACGGCCGTCGCCGCGGCGGTCGTGGGCACGGTCGTGGCGATCGTCTCGGGCGACGTCGTGTTCGACGTCCTGGGCCGGCTGCGGGCGGGTTCGCTGATGCGGCCCGCGGCGCCGTCGTGGGGCGCGCCGTTCTTCGCCGCCGCGCTGGCGGCGGCCGCGATCCTGGCGGCCTGGAGGCGCCCGACGCGCTGGCTCGTGCTGGCCGCCGCGCCGGCCGTGCTGTACCTGGCGGCGACGGCGCCGAGCTTCGCGCAGAGCGCGATCGCGCAGCACGGCTACGTGCGGGTGCTGGTCGCCCTCCCCTTCCTGGCGCTGGCCGCGCACGTTCCGCGCCGCGCCGCGCTGCCGGCGACCGCGCTTCTCGCCCTCCTCCTCGTCGTGGGCGGCGCTCCCGTCGTGCGGGCGCGGACGACGGAGCACGAGGAGTACCGCTGGTTGCGGGAGCGCCTGGGCGCGCTGCCGGCGGGCTGCTACGTGGCGCACGTGTCGCATGCGGGGAGCCGGACGCTGTACCTTCCGGTCTATCCGCCGCGGCACCCGCTGTCGTACGCCGAAGGAGGGACGCTCGACCCGGGTCTCCTCGCGGGCGGCCGCTGTGCGGCCTACGTGCACGGTTCGATCTGCACGAGTCCGGAGGGGCGGGCGGCGTGCGCGGCGTTGGAGCGTGGCCTGGATCTGGAGGTGGTGGCCCGCGCGACGTTCGCCGCGGCGCCGAGCTTCGACGCGCTGCCGTACGACCGGGAGCGGGTGGAGTGCTGGGTGGCGCGCGTGCGGGGCACGACCGGAAAGAAGGAACCGGCGCGCGACTTGCCCCGGGCTCCGCCGGGCCGGTAGCCTGTGCGGGCGATGGGCGAGGCGTTGCGCCGTGCGTGGGGCCGGTGGAGCCGGCTGGCGCTCACGACGAAGATCCTGGCTGCGGGACTCCGGCGCCCCCGAGCTTGGGGGGAAGGGGCCGGAGACGCGCCTGACGCGTCCCATGCGTGACCGCCACGCTCAACCAGTCCCGGGCTCTCACATCGTCAGCCCGGCGTAAAAGGTCCCGGGGAGATCCAGTCCCGGGGAGATCCGCGCTTGACTTCGCGGCGGTGTGCGACCATCCTTGGTAAGAGAAAATTTTGAAGACGCAAGGGAGGGGAGCATGACCAAACCTGCCTGCCTGCCTGCCTGCCTGCCTGCCTGCCTGCCTGTGTGCTCCTGGCCGTGGCGGCAGCCCTGCTAACCGCGGGATGCATCACACGCGTGTTCCGCGGACCGGTGACTGAGGTTTGGACCGAGCAGGTACGATTGCGGGGCGGGGTGACCTACACGTTCCGGACCGATTCGCTCACCGGAGTCGGCCCCGACACGGTGATGCACCTGGTCCGGGATGACGGCGTGTGGATCGCTTCGAACGACGAGTGTTCCGACCCGGCGGCCGGGGCGCATGGTTCGTGCATCACCGTCACGCCGCGCTTCACGGCACGGTATCGGCTGCTCGTGCATGCGTACGACCGGGCCGGCATCGCGCAGGGCGCCGTGGTGATGTTCGACAGCCTGGGCGGCGTGCGACGGTTCAGCGACTGCACGTTCGGCGGGCTGTCGTTCCGCACGCCGGAGGTGCAGGTGGGTTGGACGGCAGGCGACGAGGTGGTGTCGGTCTCGCCGCTGACTGGGCCCGAGCGGGCGGTCTGCGCGATGCTCGCGTTTCCTGCCGGGCGGACGGCGCGCAACGACGTGCGGCTGGTGACGCTCGACGCCCGCAGCAGTTGGATGGGCGGCTGTCGCCTGGTGCTGCCGGGCCGGGGAACCGACTGGGAGCAACGGTGGCTGGTGGCGGGTTCGGCCCCGGGCGCCGACGGCGGCCAGATCACGCTCTATGTGAACGACGTGGCCGACGACACAGACGGCGACGGTCTGGGGAACGACCTGGAAGCTCAGGTGAAGACCTGCTCCGGCGAGGTCGGGGACGGCGAATGTGCGGCGCCGGTCGTGAACGGGATGGACAGTGACGGCGACGGTCTGCACGACGCATGGGAACTGCTCGGCAGGCCACCCGGATTGCCGCTGCCACGTTGGGGCGCGAACCCACGTCACAAGGACGCCTTCATCGAAGTCGACCGGCGGGCGGCCGCTCCGTCCTTGACCGCCTCCGGCGCGCAGACGGTGGCGTCGATCTACCTTGCGGCGCCCTGGCGGGACGTGGGGAATCCGGACGGACGGGACGGGATTGACCTGCATTTCGACATCGGCGTTTCCGGGTGTTTCTGGGACGACATCGGGGGTCATCGGCGGTGCGTGACCACCTACGGCGATTGGGGAGGCCATTCGGTCGTGCCGGACGGTTCGCGGTGGGAGGAGGTCGTCGGGGATCCGGCGAATTTCTCGGAAGAACGGCGAGGCGTGTTCACGTATGCTCTCGCGGAGGTCGGCGCCGGCGGCGGCCAGTGCTGCGGGGACCGGGCCGTGCGGTTCGGCGCGAGCGCTCCCGGCGGCGCCACCGTGGACGCGCTCGGTCACGAGTGGGGCCACCTGCTGGGCCTGGCGCACGGCGCGGGTGGCGGCGCGCAGGTCAACTGCAAGCCGAACTACCCGAGCATGATGAACTACGCGTTCGGGTCGTCGCGACGGTTCTCGACCGGCACGCTGGGCAGCCTGAACCCGATCGCGATGATGGAGGCCGACGGGGTCGGGACGGACCCGGCATACATGAAGGACATCTGGCAGATTGCGACGGGTGGACCGGACGGCCGAGCGCTTGACTGGAACCGCGACGGCCTTGCCGGCGTATCCGGCCCGGCCGAGTACGGCTACGCGTTGTGGGCGCCGGGCGTTGGCTGCGAAACGACCTGGTATCATCGGCATGTCATCCTCGAAGCCGACGCCTACCCGGACAAGTCCCCGGCGGTGGCATCCTACGACGACAGCATCTGGGTCTTCTGGTGGACCAGCATCGGCGACAATCTGGGATACGCGAAGCTCAGGCCCATATCGGACCTCGGCGGCGACCTGCGCCGGTGCGGCCCCGAGGACGATCCATGGAGTCCGTGCGTATTCCAGGCGCCGCCTCGGGTTGTTGGCGAACGTCTCACGTCATCGCCATTCTTCGTCCGCTGCCCAGCATGTCCGCGACGGGACGGGCTGCAGGCGGACCGGCTGGTCGGGGTGTACGCGCGGGGCCGCGATGCAGATGCGCGCTACGTCATCCAGTGCGTCGACCGGAACGAATGGGGCACGCCGTTCGAGCTTCCCGGCGCGCGGCCGCGGACCTTCGCCAACGTTGCGCCGTACGTGGATCCGCGCGAGTCCGCGGTGGCGGACCCGGCGCTGGCCGTCGTACGAACCCCAGGTGGGCGGCTGGTGTTCGTCCTGTACCGTCACACCGACGGGACACTGCACCAGGTGGTGCTCGACGAACGGCTCGAGATCGTACGTTCGGACGAGCAGGTGATCGTGGGCGGGGCGCCGGTTCCGACGGCAGTGATGATCGGGCGCGACCCCGCGCTCCTGTTTGACGACGGGATTCTCTACGCCTACTACGTCGCGCCGGGAGGCCGAATCCGGCGGCTCCGCTGGATCCCGCCGGCACGGGTCTGGGTGGACCAGACCGACGAGGTGTTCGCCGAGCGGCTGATGTCGGTGAACCAGCCGAGCGTCGTGTCGAGCGGCGACGGCCTGCCGCGGGCGCACCGCTTGCAGTACCGCTCCTTGGAGCCCAGGGCGCCGCTCGACCCGACGCCGGAATGGCGGCTCTGGACCGATGCCAACGGCAGGTTCAGTTGGACGTTGCCCGACGGAACGACCCGCTCGTACCGCGCGTACTCGATCAACATGTGGGACGCGGACTACCGGGGCGCAACACGACTGGCGCTGTTCAACGGCGTCGAGGTGGCGGCCCGGATCGGATCGTACGGTTCCCCGCTCGACGCGACGAGCCCGGACAACGCGAATGCCGCGCTGTGCGTCGGTTGCGACTGCCATCTCGGTACGCGTCCCGACGCCTCCGGGGGCAGAACCGCGTGCGGTCATCCGGACGGCTGGGGCGCCTCGGATCGCAACGCGTGCGCCTGTCCCAATGCGCGTTCGGTGGTTGTTCATCCGCTCGCGGACGGAATTCTGAACGCGAGGCTGGAAGACCACAACGACTGGCAACTCGTGCGGGAGAAGATGTGCGGCGTGCTGCGAGGCCCGGGCGCCGCGGAATGCAGGCCGCCGGGCGCACCGGCGCCGATCCATCTCGCGCCGCAGCCGTGCGTGTTGCTGCCGCAGGTGGCGCTCGGCCAGGACCCGCCGACGGAGGAGGTGCCGTGATGTTGCGCTGGACGCTCGAGCGACCGCTGTGCGCTCTGGACCCGACCCGGTTGATGCTCTCGCTCCGGTTCGGTCTCCCTTCGACGCGCGTCCGGCCGGGCGCGGCGGTGGCAATCGCCCTCGGAGGCCTGATCGCCGGCTGCTACTCGACCACCTCGGGCCCATGCTTCGACGGTCGGTGCGGCGATGTGTCGGGGGATCGGGTCGAGGATCGACGCGACGGGCGCGACGGGGCGGAGTGGTCGGAAGTCGCCCCGGACGCCGAGACCGCGACCGACCGTCCGGAGGCGGATTCCGACGACGACGGGTCCGCTCCCGGCGACGACGGGATGGACGGCGGCGGCACGGACACCGGTCCGTGTCCCCCGGAGATGGTGTTGGTCGAGGCGCTGGGGATCTGCATCGATCGGTACGAGGCGTCTCGCGGTCCGGGTGATGCGGCGGTCTCCGCGGCCGGCGTGATGCCGTGGACGAGCGTCGACTGGTTCGAGGCGGACGAGGCGTGCCGGCGCGCCGGAAAACGGCTGTGCAGCGGGGACGAATGGCTGGCCGCCTGTCGTGGCCCCCACGGCTACACCTACTCCTATGGCCCGGAATACCGGGAGTGCTGGTGCAACGTGGCGGGCCTGGACGAATGCTACGGCCCGTGCGTGACGGAACCGACCGGCACGCGTCCGACCTGCGAGGGGGGTTACCCGGGGCTCTTCGACATGAGCGGCAACGTGGCCGAATGGTCCGCCGAACAGTGGATCCAGGAAGATGCGGGAGGGTACGTTGCAGTCGTGCGAACCCCGTCCTGCGGATATGGTCCCGCCGCTGGCAGCGCTTGCTCGGGAACCATGACGCTTCCCGCGTACCACGCCCCCGATGCCTTTGGCTTCCGTTGCTGTCGATAGGCCAGAGCGCCCGGCGTGCGCGGCGTTGGAGCGTGGCCTGGATCTGGAGGTGGTGGCCCGCGCGACGTTCGCCGCGGCGCCGAGCTTCGACGCGCTGCCGTACGACCGGGAGCGGGTGGAGTGCTGGGTGGCGCGCGTGCGGCGGACGACCGGAAAGAAGGAACCGGCGCGCGACTTGCCCCGGGCTCCGCCGGGCCGGTAGCCTGTGCGGGCGATGGGCGAGGCGTTGCGCCGTGCGTGGGGCCGGTGGAGCCGGCTGGCGCTCACGACGAAGATCCTGATCGGGATGGCGGCTGGGGTGGGGCTGGGCCTCGCCGCCGGCCCGCACGCGGAGGCGCTGCGTCCGCTGGGCCTGGCGTTCCTCCGCCTGCTCGCCATGATGATCCTGCCGCTGGTGTTCGCCTCGCTGGCGTTGGGGGTGGGCCGGTTGGGCGACGTGCGGGCGCTCGGCCGCATCGGGATCAAGACGCTCGCCTACTACGTCGGCACGACGGTGCTGGCGGTCACGATCGGCCTGGCGCTCGCGAACCTGGTGGCGCCGGGCGAGTGGCTCGATGCGGAGTCCCGCGCCCGGCTGCTGGCGTCGGCCGGCGCGGCGGTCGATCCGGCGCGGATCGCCGAGTTGCGCGAGCACACCGGGGTCGGGCAGATCCTGCTCGACGCGATCCCGTCCAACATCTTCGCCTCGATGGCGGAGGGGGCGATGGTGCCGGTGATCCTGTTCGCGCTGTTCTTCGGGGCGGCGCTGGCGGCGATCGGCCGGGAGCGCGGCGGGCGGGTCGCCGACCTGCTGGACGGGGTGAACGAGGCCGCGTTGTGGATGATCGGCGCGGTGATGCGGCTCGCGCCGTTGGGCGTGCTGTTCCTGATGGCCTCCGTCGTCGGGCCGCTCGGCGCCGGGATCCTCGCCTCGCTCGCGGTCTACGCCGTCGTCGTGCTCGGGGGTCTCGGGTTGCACGTCGGGGTGAGCTACCCGTTGCTGGTGTGGTGGCTGGCGCGGCGCGGGCCCGCCCGTTTCTTCCGGGCGGTGCGGCCGGCACAGGTGGTGGCGTTCTCGACGTCGTCGAGCGCGGCGACGTTGCCGACGACGATGGCCTGCGCCCGCGACCGTCTCGGGGTGCCCGACGAGTTGGGGGCGTTCTGCCTGCCGCTGGGCGCGACGATCAACATGGACGGCACGGCGCTGTACCAGGCGGTGGCGACGCTGTTCGTCGCGCAGGTCTACGGCATCCCGCTCGACGTCGAGGCGCAGGGCACGATCGTGCTGACGGCGACGCTGGCCTCGATCGGCACGGCCGCCGTGCCCGGGGCGGGGGTGGTGATGCTGGCGATGATCCTGACTTCGGTCGGCGTGCCGAGCGAGGGGATCGGGATGATCCTGGGGGTCGACCGGCTGCTCGACATGTGCCGCACGGCGGTCAACGTCACGGGCGACCTGGCCGGAGCGGTGATCGTGGCCCGTTCGGAAGGGCGGCTCCGGGAGCCGGCGGACGGATGATGGGCGTCGGGGGCGGGCGGTAGCGTCCTGACCTGCGAACGGGGGCCACGAAAGGACGAGGCAGGGGATGGGGTTGATCTGGGGGTTGACCTGAATCGCTTGACTTCCCCGACAACCCGCGTTACGAAAGGACCATCCGACGCCGGTAGGCCGGCATGATGATCGAGCCCCCTCCCTGCGAGTCACGGATCCGAGCAGGGAGGGGGCGCGTCTGTCTGGAAGGCTCATGAGGCCGGAATGAAGAGCGTCGCGATTCTGCTCGACGGCGGTTTCGTCCGGCACAAGCTCTATCGGGCTCTTGCGAGACAGCACGCCACGTCGAAGGACATCATGCGCTTCGTGCAGGCATGTCTTCGCCCGGCGGACGAGGAGTTGTTTCGCATCTACTACTACGGGTGGGCTCTCAAACGTAAGGCCACGCAGGAGTTGCTCAAG
>JAAZOP010000023.1 GCA_012797735.1 Myxococcales bacterium | reverse complement strand
GACCTCGGGCGCCGCGGCGACGACATCGGGCGCGGGCGGCGGAGCGGCGTCCGCCGCCGCCGCAGGCTTGCCGGCGCCCCGGCCGAAGGCGAACCACAGGCCCCCGCCGGCCAGCGCGGCGCAGAGCGCGGCCAGACCGATCCACAACCCGGCGCGGGAGCGCTTGGGCTGGACCACGACCATCGAACGGGTGGTGGAACGCGGGCCGGCGGTGCGTCCCGTCGCGGCCGTGTCGGCCACGTCGTCGAAGCGGATCTCCTCCCCGTCCGACTCGCTGGCGATGACGTCGGCGAGCTGCTTGCCCTCGGCCATCGCCTGGCGTTGCGCGGCCAGCTTGTCCGCGAACAGATCGTGCATGAAGTTGGACAGCGCGATCGAACTGACCGGGACGCGCTCGTCCCGCACGAACCGCTCGAGGTCCGCCTGGAGCTCGCGGGCCGAGCTGTAGCGTGCGTCGCGCTCGCGGGCCAGGGCCCGCATCACGATCGGCTCGAGCGCCGGGGGATAGCCGGGGCGGACCTTCGTCGGCAGCGGGTAGGGGTCCTCGACGATGCGACGGATCGTGTCGACCTCGCTCTTGCCGCGGAACAGCCGCCGCCCGGTGGTCAGCTCGAAGAGGATGATCCCGAGGGAGAAGATGTCGGAGCGGTGGTCGAGCGGCAGGCCGCGGCACTGCTCGGGAGACATGTACGGGAACTTGCCCCGCAACTGCCCCTCGTCCCCCTTGCCCGAGCCCCCTTCACCGCGGTTCTTGAGCGCCGCCTTGGCGATGCCGAAATCGACCAGCTTCACGTCGCCGGTGAAGGTGACGAGGATGTTCTGGGGGGAGATGTCGCGGTGGACGATGTGCAGGTCCTCGCCGGCGAAGCCCTTGCGGGTGTGGGCGTAGTCGAGCCCCGCGCAGATGCCGATCGCGATCGCCAGCGCGTGTTCCAACGGGAACTCGCGCATCTGCTTGGCGACCATCGCCCGCACGATCGAGCGCACGTCCTCGCCGTGGATGAACTCCATGGCGATGAAGTAGCGGTCGCCCACCGCGCCGACGTCGAAGATCTGGATGATGTTCGGGTGCGAGAGCGTCGCCGCGATCCGCGCCTCGTCCATGAACATCTGCACGAAGTCGGCGTCCGCGGTGAACCGCGGCAGGATCTGCTTGATCACGACCAGCTTCTCGAAGCCGGAGATCGAGCGGTGGATCGCCAGGTACAGCTCGGCCATCCCGCCCGTCGCGAGCTTGCGCATCAGCGTGTACTTGCCGAACTTCCGCGGCAGGACCTCGTCCGGCGGGGCACCCGGCACGATCGGTGATGGCTGGCCCACGCTGGTCATCCCGCGACTCGAAGTATACCGGTCCTTGCGGGACCGGGCAAAAGCGCCGCCGGGCCGCCCTCGGAAGCCCCGGCCGGACCGGGAGAATAGGCCCACCTTCCCCTGGACCGCAAGCACGAGCTTGTCTATCCTCCGGCCGCCCGATGCAAGGGTCCCGGCCCCGCGGCCCGGACCCGGAGGTGCCGCCCGGATGAGATGGTTGCGCCACTGGCCGTTCGCCCTCGGGGCGCTCCTGCCCGCGCTCGCCGTCGTCGAACTCATCGGCAACGTCTGGACCGCCAGCCTCGTCCCCGACCGGCCCGCCTTCGCGGCGGCCGCGCGCGTCGTGGCCGCCGAGCACCAGCCCGGCGACCTGGTGATCGTCCATCCCGAATGGCTCGGCGAAGGCCGCGTCGCGATGGGGCCCTGGATCCCGCTCGAAGACGAGACCCGCGCCGACGTCCTCGACTACCCCCGGATCTGGGTCCTGACGCTCGCGGGCCGGCGCCACCCGGACACGGCGGGCCTTCCCGTGGAGGCCGAGTGGGACTTCGACGGCCTGCGGCTGACCCGTTTCCGCAACACGCGCTACGCCCCGGCGCTCTGGCGCGCGTACGAACACGTGGCGGACGCCCGGGTGACCGTCCGCACGGCGGAGGGGGAGAAGCCGTGCCGGTGGGACGAGCGCGAGGGGAAGCACCAGTGCGGCCCGCCGGTCGCGGAACCCTGGGTCTGGGTCGGCCCGTTCGTGACGACCGACATGGCCCAGCAGGCGCACTTCTGCCTCTGGTCGCACCCCACGCAGCGGGGCCCCGTGGTGACGACCTTCGAAGGAGTACCCGCGGGCCGAACGCTGTCGGTCTACACCGCCATGACCTACGTGGCCGCGCGCGACATGGACAAGCCGCCCGTCCACATCGATGTCGAGATCGATGGGCGGCTCGTCGGCGGCGCGGACCAGCCCGACGGAGCGCCCTGGCAGCGGTGGAGTTTCCCCGTGCCGGAGGGCCCGCCGGTCCGCACCGTGCGGTTCCTCGTTTCGGCCAGCTTCCAGGGGATGCGCCACTTCTGCTTCGACGCCGCGATGCGAGGTGCGCCGTGAGCGATGCTCCGACCCGCGACGATCGGCCGGGAACGGTCGCCGGCACGAAGGAGGATGCACCCGCGTCCGCGGCGATGGCCGCGCCGCCGCCTGCGCCCGGGCCGGAGACCGCCGGGGACGGCTCGGCCGGAGGGGAGGAGACCGCGTCCTCCCGCGATCCGTCCGTGTCCG
>JAAZOP010000240.1 GCA_012797735.1 Myxococcales bacterium | reverse complement strand
GTTGGCCACCGCGAGGGCCGCGCCCGGCGCGCCGTCGACCACCACGCGCCCGCCTTCCAGCTCGCGGTGCGCCAGGTCGGCCACGTCGCGCGCCGTCTCCCGCAGCGGGCGGAGGGCGGGGTCGAGCACCACGGGCAGCAGCGCCGCGCGACCGTCCGCGGCGGCGAGCTGCCCGGCGACCATCGGGTGGGCGAGCACGCGCGCCTTGGTCTCGGCCAGCACGAGCGGGTCGTCGGGGATCGGACGCGGGACGAGGTCCGCGACCTCCGTGCGGGCGCCGGTGGCCGAGACGTCCGGCACCTCCGTGAAGCACACCGCCTCGCGCACGCCGGGAACCGCGGCCGCGCGGCGGGTGAAGGTCCGCAGGCGGTCCAGCGAGTCCTTGGAGAACAGGTCGTCCCGCTCGACGCCGATCAGCAGCGTGTGCAGGACGCCGAACGGCGCGGCCGCCTCGCGGAACGCCGCCAGTTCGGCGTCGTCGGGCGGGAGGGCGGCGAGCGGGTCGTCGGCGACGCGGGCCCCGCGGGCGCCGAGGACGGCGGCGGCGAGCAGCAGCAGGCCGAGGACGGCGGCAACGACGCGGCGGGACGTCTCGGGCGACGGCATGACTCCCTCCCCGGTGCGGCGGTGCGGACTAGTCGGAGGTCTTGGCGGGGCGCCAGTAGATGATGCGGGTGCAGTTCGGGCACTGCAGGACGCGCTCGCCCCGCTGCACCTCGTTGAACACCTGCGGCGGGATCTGCAGGTGGCACCCCTGGCAGTTGCCGTTGATCACCTCGACCATCGCCTGCGGCTTGCGCCGGCGGATGCGGTCGTACAGGGCCAGCGTCTCGCGCGGGATGCGCTTCTCGATCGCGGCGCGCTTGGCCACGTGCGCCGCGCGCTCCGCCTCGATCTTCTCGACCTGGGCCTTCGTCTCGGCCTCGCGCGCCTTGAACCCCTCCTCCAGCTCGCGGAACTGCTCCTCCTTGGCCGCGATCGATTTCTTCAGCGTCTCGACCGTCTCCATCAGCTGGAGGATCTCCTTCTCGCGGATCTGGACCGCCCCCTTGATCATGTCGATCTCGCGTTGCGCCGCGTTGACCTCCCGCTCGTTGCGCGCCCCCGCGAGCTTGGCCTTGCTCTTGGCCAGGAGCTCGTTCTGCATCTGCACTTCCTGCTGCAACTCGGCCAGGTAGCGGTCGTCCTCCGCGAGCTGCTTCTTCTCGCGATCGATGATGCCGTAGATCCGGTCGAGATGGGTCTTGAGGTCGGCCACCTTGTCGGGAAGTTCGCGCAGCTGCGTGTCGATTCGGAAGACCTCGAGGTCGATCGCCTGCAGCTCGCTCAGGTCCTCGATCGCCTTCTGCACCCGAGCACCTCCCGGACGCGTGCGTCGCGCCCACCCCCTCGTTCTCACCCGCCGCGCGCGCCCCTCCCCCGCCGCGACCGCTCCCCCGTCCCGACTCTCTCCGGTGGGCCCACCTGGGATTGAACCAGGAACCGCCCGGTTATGAGCCGGGAGCTCTCACCGTTTGAGCTATGGGCCCCACGGCGAGCGCGCGGGATTCATAGCACCATCGGCGGGCCGGTTGCAACGTCCATGCGCCTGCTGCTACGAAGAGCCCGGAAGGAGGAACCCGTGCCCCGTTTCGCCCCGCTCCTCGCCGTCCTGCTCGCCGCGCCGCCCGCCGCCGGCCAGGCGCTGGACCTGCCCATCGCGACCTTCGTCCTCGACAACGGCCTGCGCGTCGTCGTCGCCCCCAACCCTCTCGTCCCGACCGTCGCCGTCGGCATCCACTACGACGTCGGCTCGGCCGTGGAGACGCCCGGCCGGACGGGCTTCGCGCACCTGTTCGAGCACATGATGTTCGAGGGGACGGAGAACGTGGGCAAGGCGGAGCACTTCGCGATCGTGGAGGAGGCGGGCGGGGTCTGCAACGGCGCCACCGGCCCCGACCACACCGAGTACTGGCAGTCGCTGCCGCGCAACGCCCTGGAACTCGCCCTCTGGCTCGAGGCCGACCGGATGACCGGCCTCGCCCTCACCCCGGAGAACTTCGAGAACCAGCGCGCCGCGGTCCTGCAGGAACGCCAGGAGAACATCGACAACCGCCCGTACTACCCCTCGTTCCTCCGGATCACCGAGCTGGCCTACGGCGACTTCTTCCCCTACGCGCACCCGGTGATCGGCGAGGCGGCCGACGTGGCGGCGATGCCGTTCGACGAGACCCGCGAGTTCTTCCGCCGGCACTACGTCCCGCGCAACGCCGTGCTCGTGGTCGCCGGCGACGTCGAGCCCGCCGAGGCCCGCACGCTCGCCGAGAAGTACTTCGGCGCCATCCCCCCCGGCGACCCGCCGCCCTTCTCCCTCCCGGCCTGGACCCCGCCGGCCGGCGAACGCACCGAGACGATGGTCGACCCGCTGGCCCCGCTGCCGGCGTTCCACGTCGCCTGGCACGTCCCGCCGTACCGCTCCCCCGCGTCCTACGCGCTCGACCTGCTCGCCGTCTGGCTCACCGACGGCGAGACCGCCCCCGCCTACCGCGACCTGGTCAAGCAGCGCGGCCTGCTCCAGCAGCTGGAACTGTGGCTCGACGAGCGGCGGGGGCCGGACCTGTTCTCCGCCTGGGCCGTCGTCGCCCCCGGCCACGACGGCCCCGAAGCCCGCGCGGCGCTCGACGAGTGGATCGCGCGGGTCGCCGCCGACGGGATCCCGGAGGCGGCGCTCGCCCGCGCCAAGAATCGCCGCCGCGCCCGGTTCCTCGAGAGCATCCGCAGCAACCTGCGCCTGGCCAACGAACTGGCCCGGTACTGGCTCTACTACGGCGACCCCCGCCTGCTCCTCGGCGAACTCGAGCAATGGGACGCCGTCACGGCGGACGACGTCCGCCACGCGGCCGCGACCTGGCTCCGGCCCGACAACCGCGTCGTGCTCGACGTCGTCCCCGCCGCGCCCCCCGCGCCGCCGCCGGCGACGCCCGGCGCGACGAATCCCCCGGACGAACCGCTGGCGCCCGAGCCGCCCGCCGGGGAGGACGACGCCGAGCCGGTGACGGAGCTGCCGTGAGCGACGCCGGCGAGCACGAACGGGTGGCCGCCGGCGTGTTCCTCGTCGGCGGGGCCGAATTGTCCGACGACCGCGACTGCCTGGTCTACGCGGCCGACCTCGGCGAGCTGGTGCTGATCGATTGCGGCGCCGGTCCGGGCTGGCCGCGGATCCGCGGGAACCTCCGGTCCGCGGGGCTCGACCCCGCCCGGGTGCACACGCTGGTGCTGACCCACGCCCACATCGACCACGCGGGCGCCGCGGCGCAGGTCGCCGCGGAGACGGGCTGCCGCATCGTCGCCCACGCCCTCGACGCGCCGACCCTCGAACGCGGCGACCCGGTCCGCAGCGCCGCCTCGTGGTACGGCCTGGAACTGCCGCCGATCCGGGTCGGTCTGTCGTTCGCCGGCGCGGAACTCGGCCTGGCCTTCCCCCGCGGAACGCTCGAGGTGCTCCACACCCCCGGCCACACCCCGGGCTCGCTCGTCGCCGTCCTCGACGGCCCCGACGGCCGCGTGCTGTTCGCCCAGGACGTCCACGGCCCGTTCTCGCTCGAGTTCGGCTCGGACGTGCGCGCGTGGCGCCGCAGCATGGAACGCCTGCTCGCGCTCGACGCGGACCTGCTGTGCGAGGGGCACTTCGGCGTGTTCCGCGGCCGTGACGCCGTCCGGCGCTACCTCGAGTCGCAGCTCGCCGCGCACCCGTGAGACGGCCGGCCGCCGCCGGTCGCGCCGCGTCCCGCGCGCGGAGGCGCCCTACGGCGCCGCGCCGGCCGACCCGCCCGCCGTGTTCGTCAGGCACTCCAGCAGCCGATCGCACGGCACGGCGAGGCACGGCCGAAACATCCCGAAGACCGACTCGAACGCGCCCGGCGACGCGACCGCCGACTGCAGACACGCGTCCTCGAGCGCCTTGCGCATGTCCCTGCGGGAGCCGGCCATCGTCGCGGCCACCGACGGGTCGGCCGCCCCGGCCGCCGCGCCGCTCAACACGTCCCAACATGCGTCGAACTTGCCCGCGAGCTCCCCGCAGAAAGCCCGTGCCTGCGGCGAGAGCGCCGCCACCTGCGCCGGGTCCGGCGGCGACACGCCGAGCGACCCGGAAGCGGTGTCGCCGGCGCCGCCGGCGGGCTCGACCGCCGACATGCAGTCGAACAGTTCGTCGCAGGGGCGGTCGAAGCACGTCTCCCACTGCCGGCGCATCTCGACCGGGATCGAATCCAGCGACCGGCGGCACTCCTCGATCTGCGGCTGGAGCACCTCGCCCGTCACCGGAATATCGATGCACGCCGTCGTCCGGTAGGCCAGCTTCGTGCAGAAATCGGCGTCCGGCGGCAGCGGCCCGATCGGCGGAGCCGGCGGCGGCGGCTCGTCCCCGCCGCCCTCGACCTCGTCGCCCAACGCCCGCGCGCAGGCCAGCCGGGCCGCGCAGTCCGGCGCCGCCACGCAGGCGCGCAACCGATCCTGCCGCGCCCGGTCCCAGCCGTTGAACTGCTCCCGGCACTCCGCCGTCGCCCGCGCCAGTTCGTCCGCCGCCGGCGCCTCCCCGATCTCGGACTGCACGCAGGCGACCAGCATCGGCACGAAGGCGCCGCACGGATCGGCCGGGTCGTAGGGCGGCGCCTCGATCGACGCCGGTGGCGCCGGGGGCGCCGGCGCCCCGGCCTGCTTCTCCGCCAGCACCCCCGCCAGTTCGGCGGCGTCGAGCGCCGCCGCGAGCGGGGATTCCTCCGCCTGCGCCAGGAGGCCTCGACCGGTCGAGCGGAGCAGGTCGAGCGGCGGCGACGGCGCGGCGGGGGCGGCGGCGGTTCCGCCCATCCACCCCGCGAGCCACTGCATCCCGGCGCCGGGGGGCGGCGCCGCGGGCCCTGCCTCGACGGCCGCGCCCGTCCCCGGATCGGCCGCGGCCGCGGCATCGGCCGGCGGGGCAACGCCCGCGTCCGGCGGCGGCGATACGTCCGCCGGCGGCGGCGCCGGTACGGACTCGTCCTTCTTCCTGCAGGCGCCCGCGACCGCCAGCGCGGAGCACACCACCATCACCCACCCGTCGCGTCCCATTCCCGCACGCTCCTTCCGCCCCCGGCCCGGAGGTTGCGACGCTATCCCACGCCCTCGCCGGTCGCAAGCCGCGGCCGGGTGCCGGCGGGATCCGCCCGTGGATTTGCGCCATCCGCGCGGCGACGTATACTGCCATTCGTGAGCTTCGTTCGATTCGCGCCTCTGCTCCTCCTGTCCGCGTTCACTCTCGCCCTTCCGGGCTGCGGAGCGTCCGCGGACTCCGGCCCGTCCGACGCCGCAACCGATGCGCGCGAGGACGGGGGTCTGGACCGCGCCGTCCGCTTCGACGACGAAGGCCCGGTATCGCTCGTCTATCGCGAGTCCCGCGCGTTCGGCCTCGTCGTCCTCGAACACGGCGCGCCGCTCGCGGGCGTCCGCGTGGACCTCGGCCTGGAGGGTGACGCGCAGGACTCCTCGCTGCTCGAGACGACCCTGACCACCGACGCGGAGGGCCGGGCGGTGGGCACGCTGGTGGCCGGCACGGTGTCGGCGTCGTTCTCTCTGCGCGCGGCGCTGGCGACGGGGGAGACGGCGCGGCTGGCGGTGCAGACCGTCGCGCCGCACGAGGTCCGCGTCACGCTCGAACCGCTCTACGACGGCGCGCGGAACGTGCCGCAGTTCGAGGTGCGGCTGCTGCGCGGCGGCGCCTGTCCCGCGGTGTACCCCGGACCCGCCGACCCGACGGCGGAGACGGTCCTGACCGTCGATGCCGCCGCGCCGGCGTTTCCGCTCGACCGCGGGCTGCTGTTCGCCGGACTGCGCGTGCTCGCCGTCGGCCTCGATGCCGGCCGGCCGCTCACCTGGGGCTGCGTCGACGACGTGACGGTGACGACCGCGGGCATCGATCGCCTCGCGGTCGCGATGACCGACCTGCCGTGGCCGCCGCCGGGCCGCCACGAGATCGAGATCGCGCTGCCCCTGGCCACCCTTGCGGTCGGCGTGGCGCACGAGGCGTTCGCCCCGTTCGCGCCGCTGCTGGACGGGGAGCGCGACGCGGGGGAGTTCGTGATCGACGGACTGATCGAGGAGCTGCGCGCCGAGGGCGACACGGCGGCGGTGGAGGTTCTCCAGACGAGCCGGCTCGCGGACGGCCTGGACGCCGGCGTGACGCTCGCGGTGCCGGACCTCGGGGCCGCGGTCGCCGGCGTCCGCGACCGCGCGGCGGAGTTTCTGCGGGTCGCGGCGTTCGCCGGCGAGGTGGACCTGGGCGAGATGGACGGCACCGGCAACGGCGAGGCGGTCGAGCGCTGGCGGACGATCGGGGACGGGACGACCACTCTGCCCCTGGCGGCCGAGGACGAGCCGGCCGTCGAGGGCGTCGTGCGGACCACCTTCGCCTCCGACCATATCGCGCTGGGCCCCCACGACCTCCCGCTCTCGCTGGGCCGCGTGGTCGCCCTCGCGCTGAGCCACGCGGCGGGCGGCGTCGATCCGGACTGGGCGGCGCGGTTCGCGGCCTGGCTGGAGGCCGAACTGCCCTGCGCGACGGTCGTCGCCGCCTTGACCGCCTCCGCGGACCTCGTCGCCGTCTGCGACGCGGCCTGCCTGCTTCCCTTGTGCGAGACCTGGCGCGACGGCCTGACGGCGTCCTCGGCCGAGGCCCTCGCCGACGCGGAGCTGAACTACAACACGCTGCAGGCGACCTCGTCGTGCGCCTTCCTGGACGACGGCGGCCGGCTGCTTCCCACCGGACGCTGCGACGGCGCGATCGAGGCGCACTGGCGCGGGTTCGCGGACGTCATCCTGTCGGGCACCTGGTCCGTCGTGTCCGACCCGCTCCCCTGAACCGATGTCGGATCCCGAGCGGAGGCGCCGCCGGCGCGCGACCCTGGCGAAACTTGCGGAGTTGCGCCGGGCCGAGGAAGATGCGGCGGCGCGCGAGGCGTCGCGGGCCCGCGAGGCCGACGAGGCCGCCCGGGCGCGCGCCGCGGAAGCTCGGCGGTG